>JAQUVV010000309.1 GCA_028693195.1 Lachnospira sp. | reverse complement strand
TTGTTCCATGTAATCATAATCTTTCCTCCTCTAATAGGTTTCTCTATTTAAATATGTTTATCCATTGATAATTATATAACTAAATTAATATGAGTTCAAGTGTTACTGTGAGTGTGCTCACATTGCGCTCCTAAAATATTACTGTTCACACAGATAATATTTTGCGATATACTGTAAGTGACTTAGAACGGGGCTTGTTCTGTGACAAATTCAAAATCATAAACATAGTTAAGCCCTGATTAATGACAAAGGAGACGATAATTATGAAGATTACATTACTGGATACAGCAACATTTGGAACAGACATTAGTCTGGAGAAGTTCAAGCAGTTAGGTGAGGTTACGGCTTATGAATATAGTAATCAGAATCAGGCGGCAGAAAGGCTTGCACAGGATGATCCAGATGTGGTGATTGTGAATAAGGTCGTTATGAATGCAGAGCTTATGGCGAAAGCACCAAATCTGAAAATGATTGCAGAAACTGCTACAGGATTTAATAACATTGATTTGAAGTATGCAGCAGATCACGGAATCAGAGTGGCAAATGTGCCGGAATATTCTACAAAGGCAGTCGTTCAGCATACATTTGCTCTATGTTTTTATGTGCTGGAGAAGTTAAGCTACTATGATCATTATGTGAAATCAGGAGATTATGCAAAGAGTCCTGTATTTACACATTTGGCAAAGGTGTTCCCAGAGATAGATGGAAAGACATGGGGAATTATTGGACTTGGTGCAATTGGAAGCAGTGCTGCCAAGGTGGCGGAAGCATTCGGCTGTAAGGTGATGGTATATTCAGCGAGTGGTCATAAGTACGATACAGAATATGAACAAGTGGATTTTGATACATTATTGAAAGAATCGGACATTCTTTCAATACACGCACCATTGAATGAATATACCAATGGTTTGATGAATTATGATGCATTCTGTAAAATGAAGAATTCTGCGATTCTTGTAAATGTAGGACGTGGACCGATTGTTAATGATGCGGATTTAGTTAGGGCATTAAAGGAAGAGCAGATTGCTGGCGCAGGACTGGATGTATTAAGTGTAGAACCAATCACAGAAGATAATCCTTTAAATGAGATTAAGGACAGCAGTAAATTGATTATTACACCACATATTGCATGGGCACCATTCGAAACAAGAGAAAGATTGATGAACGAAGTCTATGAGAATATTTCTGCATATGCAAAGGGTGAAGAACGAAACTGTGTGAAGTAAGTAAATAATATTGAGTCATAGGAGTGAAAAAAGAGGGTTAGCACAGTGAGTGCTAATCCTCTTCTATTACCTCAATCTCCATATACTGGAAATCAATATGTTCGATAAAGTTATCTTTGTTGAAACGAACCTTGGAGTGGCGCTGGAATTCGGTCACATTGGAATCTAGCCAGATTGGTTGACCTAAGTCAAACTGGTAGCAGGCGTCATGGATGCCATCAAAGATTTTTTTTGTTCTATTTAATTTTTCATCATTGTTTGCGATAACGGTATCCTTTAGCATATGATTTCCGTCATCATATAATTTGCACCAAAGTCTGAACATAGGGACTCCTTGTTTTTTATTTTCTGCATGAACTATCGCGTTAAAAATCACGACTATCTAATACAATGGTAAATGGACCGTTATTTTCCAAGTCTACAATCATGTGGGCACCGAAGCTTCCGATTTCTACGACAGGAAGCTGTTGGCGGCATAAATCAATAAAACGGTTATAAAGTGCTTCTGCATGTGCAGGATCTCCAGCATGCGTGAAGCTTGGACGGTTTCCCTTGCGGCAGTCAGCATATAGAGTAAATTGACTTACAATGAGTAGTTCACCGCCGACATCTTTAATAGAAAGATTGGTCTTTCCATTCTCATCAGGGAATATGCGCATTTTTACAATCTTATTTACATATTTCTGAAGCATATCTTCGGTATCTGTTTCACAGGCACCAAAGAAAATTAGAAATCCATGTCCGATTTTTCCAATGACCTGTTCTTCAACAGTAACAGAAGCATGATTGACACATTGTATTACAAATCTCATAGTATATTCAACCTCATTATTATATTATTTTGCAACAGTTTATTTACTGCTCATCTGTACTAATGTCTGATTTGTTCAAAGATTCAACAGGATTGTCGATTTTCTCATGCTGAATCCCCTTCTTAGCAAGTCTTGCAGCGGAGCTTTCTTTCACCAGTGTATAGATGACCGCAAAGAATGGAATGAAGAAGATGATACCTACGATACCGAATAAACTTCCACCAAGCAGAGCAGCAAGCAGTGTATAGAATGCAGGCAGTCCAACAGAATTACCCACTACATGTGGATAGATGAACTGGCCTTCCAGGAATTGAACGACCTGGAAAACAACTACGGATAGAATTGCCTGCCATGGACTGATAAACAATATCAAAATAGCACCGATGACACAGGCTGACAATGATCCAATATATGGAATAAAGGATAATACTGCGGCAAGAACGGCAATTAAGGCAGCATAAGGCAGTCTGAATATTGTAAATGCAATAAATAAAAGAATTGCAATGATAAATGCTTCGATAAACTGTCCAGATAAGAACTTGGCATAGCTGTCATTAATCAGCTGGCCAACATGGCAAAGTTTGTCAGCTACTTTTTCGTTACAGTAGGCATATAATACTTTACGAGTCTGTGCACCAAGTTTTTTCTTGTAGAGCAGCATGTAGATTGCAATAATGAAACTCATGAATAAGG
>JAQUVV010000308.1 GCA_028693195.1 Lachnospira sp. | reverse complement strand
GAAGAAAGAGAATATTGTACGGGGAATATTGGGCATTGTTGGAATAGTGCTTTTTATTTGGTCGCTATTACCGTTATTATTATTTCGAATTCTAGGACTTGGTAATATGACTGGAATTGTAGTGGGTTTATTGTTATTACTATTTGCAGTATTTTTCACAGGCTTAAAAAAGCATATTAGACAATTAACCACAAGTAAGTATGGACGAGTATATAAATATGTGATTACAATTATTTATGTCTTGATTGTGTCAATTGTTTTTTTGGTGCTTGTAATCAGTGGATTTATGATTCATGCGGGTTCTAAAACTCCTGGTGAGACAGATACTGTGATTGTATTAGGCTGTCAGGTAAGTGGGGAGAATCCTAGTCTGATGTTACAGGAACGTTTGGAAGCGGCAAAGAAGTATTTACTGGGTAACCCCGAATCTGTTGCAGTGCTTTCAGGAGGAAAAGGCCCTGAAGAAAATATATCGGAGGCAGAGTGTATGCGTCGATTTCTGACAGCAAATGGAATCAGTGAAGATCGTTTATACTTAGAAGATCAGTCCACATCTACTAGAGAAAATATGCAGTTTTCGAAAGATATTATAGAAGAACAGCATCTTAGCACCAACGTAGCAATCGTAACCAACGAATTTCATGAATATCGAGCATCGAAGATTGCGAAGAAAGCGGAGCTTAATCCGTCTGCAATTTCAGCGAAAACACATGCTTCACTTTTCTTTACATTTTATGTGAGAGAATTATATGGCGTGCTGTTTGAGTGGCTCATGTAGGAGAAGGAGACTAGATAAATTATGGATGAATTATATAGAATGATAGAACAGAAAATCAAAGAATCTGGATATACAGGAACAATATCTGGTGATGATATTTATGATGATATGTGTGATCAGATGGAAGAACAGGAGAACGGAACATATCTGCTGATGTCTAAGTTCACAGACGACTTAGTGATTGAGTATAATATTACAATTATGGATGATGATTTTGATTTACATGCTATGACCATTCGTACGAGTCAGGGAGATACGTATGAGGTGAAGTTTGATTAAGCATGAATATTAATTGATTAAAAATGATTGCATATTTATTGATTAATTGTAGATTGGAGAAAAAGATGGATAGAAGGAATGTGATACGAGAGGGGGATGCAGGATGACACCTAGGTTAGAGACAGAGCGTTTGATATTAAGAGAAATCCATGCAGAAGATATGGAGGAAATCTTCCACTGCTGGATGCAGAATGAAAATGTCTCAAGATATATGTGGTGGAAAGCCAGTGATGATATCAATGAGGCAAAAGAATTTGTGGAGTTTGAATTAGATAATCTGGATAAAGATTCATGGAATCGCTGGATTATGGTATTAAAGGAAACAAAAGAAATAATTGGAACCTGCCTGATTTTTTTGATGAGGAAGAAAAACATTGGGATATATCCTATAATCTTGGAGAATCTTTTTGGGAAAAAGGGTATGTCACAGAAGCGATGAAAAGAGTGATGAAGTACGCTGTAGAAGATTTGCAAATTAAGGAAATCAGCACGACATATGCAAAAGAAAATTCTGCGTCAGGAAATGTTCTTAAAAAAACTAGGATTTGTGATTGAAAAGGAAGTACCATATGTCTGTAGTGGTGGAGAGCTTACAACAACAGGTATTTTATGCAGGTTTACACACAAATGAATATAAAATAGGAGAAATGCTATAGTAGAAAAGAGGATTTTTCATTCACAATGCGTGAGTTAAAAATCCTCTTTTTTTGAACACTTCTAATTATCTAGAAAGCCAGCCACCATCAACGGCAATTGTAAATCCGTTCACGTAATCAGATGCGTGAGAAGCTAGATATACAGCGGTTCCTGCTAAGTCCATATTGGTGCCCCAGCGAGCTGCAGGAATACGATCAAGGACGGCTTCGTTGCGATCAGCATCCTGACGTAGCTGTGCAGTATTGTTCGTTGCCATATATCCAGGAGCAATCGCATTAATGTTGATACCAAGAGAAGCCCATTCGTTGGCAAGAGCCTTGGTAATACCCATAACAGCACTTTTGCTGGCAGCATAAGCAGGGACACGGATACCACCTTGGTAGCTTAACATGGAAGCAATGTTAATAATCTTTCCTTCATTCTTTGGAATCATATACTTCTTGGCAACGGCCTGAGATAAGAAGAATACAAGACGTTCATTTAAGTTAATAACTTGATCCCAGTCGTCTTCTGTTACATCAATGGCGTCAGCTCTTTTGATGATTCCTGCATTATTAACTAGGATATCAACAGTTTTTCCAAGAGTATCAGTCTGCTCAGTGATTTTTGTTACTGCATTTTTATCTGATAAGTCTACAATGATTTCTGTGAAGCTTCCGTTAGATTCTTTTATTAATTCAGCAGTTTCTTCACAGCTTCTTCGTGCTACACCAATCACTTCAGCACCAGCTTCTGCTAATGCGATACAGATTCCCTGACCTAATCCGGTATTTGCACCAGTAACAAGTGCAGTTTTTCCTTTTAATGAGAATAAATCTAATATCATAATCGTAACCTCGTCTTTCTTTGTTTGGCAAGTTTTTGTAATTGTTCAGAAGATTGTATTCAGTGTGAACGGTTAGATACTGAACAGTTACATTTGGTTCTATAAGCATTATAGTATAGCTTAGCGGGACATTCCACGAAGATATTGCTATAAAGTTGCACAATATTAGCGAAAATGATATGATATAGAGAA
>JAQUVV010000307.1 GCA_028693195.1 Lachnospira sp. | reverse complement strand
CACAGTATAATGCAAGATCTCTGAATGAGCATCTGAGCTCATCGAAGTGGTGGGATTTTGGTAGAAAGCAGGGAGGATTATACGTATTTACTCCTACAATCACAGCAGAGAGCAGCTATTGGTATCGTGGAACAGCAGATTCTCTTGCACAGAATCTACATTTCTTAAAGACAAGCCATGAACCATACGTAGTGATTGCATCTGGAGACGGTGTCTATAAGATGGATTATAACAAGGTGCTGGAGTACCACATTGAGAAGAAGGCAGATATCACGATGGTTGTGAAGAAGCTGACAGATCGTTCTGATATTAATAGATATGGTGTGGTTGCCATGGCAGATGATGGAAGAGTGACAGATATTGATGAAAAGCCACTTCAGACCAATCTTTCTACGGTATCAACAGGAATTTATGTAATTCGTAGAAGACTGCTGATTGAATTAATTGAGAGAGCAGCGGAAGAGGACAGACATGATTTTGTCAGAGATATTCTGGTTCGTTATAAGAATATTAAGAAGATATACGGATATCAGCTGGATTCATACTGGAATAATATTTCAACAGTAGATTCCTACTATAAGACGAACATGGATTTCCTGAATAAGGATGTCAGAGATTTCTTCTTTAAGCAGTATCCAGATATCTATTCCAAAGTAGATGATCTTCCACCAGCAAAGTATAATAGCGGAGCCAATGTTCGAAATAGTCTGGTTTCCAGTGGATGTATTATTAATGGTACAGTTGATCATTCTGTACTGTTTAAGAAGATATATATCGGAAATAATAGTGTAGTGAAGAATTCGATTATTTTAAACAATGCTTACATCGGGGATAATTCATATATTGAGAATTGCATTGTTGAGAGTGGAAGTACAATTAAGGCGAATTCTAATTATGTGGGTGAATCAGGAGTTAAGATCGTGATCGAGAATAATCCTGTTTACTATTGATAAAACATTGGCCGGAATAACGCGGCAGAAGGGGCGCTTATGAACATTACAGACGTAAGGGTAAGAAAGATTGCAAAAGAGGGTAAGATGAAAGCAGTCGTTTCTGTAACAATTGACGATGAATTCGTTGTACACGATATCAAAGTCATTGAGGGAGAAAAGGGTTTATTTATTGCAATGCCAAGCAGAAAGTCAACGGATGGAGAATACCGTGACATTGCACATCCAATTAACACAGCAACAAGAGATAAGCTGCAGTCCATTGTGTTAGATGCATATGAGAAGGCAGAAGACGTTGCGGAAGTGTAGAGTCGGAGACATCTAAGGATGGGGATGCCTGGTAGTGCAGGTGTATTTATAGGAATGTTGTGTAACCGTATCAGAAGACACGAAGCAGTTACACTGTAGTAGAATAATAATAAAGAAGGATATGATTTCATAATAGTAGAAATCATATCCTTCTTTTATTTTACAGGATTAGAGAACTTGTCCGTGCTCAGTCCTTAATGTTCCCCTTTATTCTACGGAATTCTGTTGGAGATATTTTGTTTAGATGTTTAAATGCGTCACCGAAGTAGTTACTGTTCTGGTATCCACATTGAAATGCAATCTCAGTAATAGAGAGATTTGTTTCTAGTAGAAGTTTCTCAGAGTGATTGATTCGAATGGTGTTCAGATATTCCTTGAAGCCAAAGCCGTTAATGCTCTTAAACTTCTTGGAAAAATATGATGCATTCAGATGAAGCTTCTGCGCCACAAGATCCAGCGTGATATTCTGAGAAAAATTCTTGCTGATGTAATTCATTGCATTCTGAATGGTTTCATCTAATACCTGAACAGGCGATGAAATTAGCGCTGTATTCTGTTCCAGAGGTTTATCAAAGGAGCGCATCAGAAGAATGAGCAGCTGTTGGAATAGATTCTTAATGGCACATTCAGAGAAGCTGTCAGAATGTTGTTTTTCCCGAATTAACATGGCGTAAATGTGATCTACAATGCGAATAAACTGAGATGGCACTGTAAAGAAGTTGTTATATAGTAGATTTTCAAAACGCTCCAATCCGATCGCCTGGATGATTTCTGATGCATAGTCCAGGGTAAATTCGATATAGACGCGTTCATGTGCTTTGCCATCCAGATAAGTGGTCTTATGCAGTGTATCAGCAGGGATGAAGACCATGGAGCCAGATTCCATGTGGTAGACGTTATTGTATAAGAAAAAATTACATTATTATCGTCATTTATTACAAGCTTTTCTTCTTGACCCGGGCTTTTAAAATCAGCATATTTTACTCCAGCGGCAAAGACAGCAATTAATAGAAATATAACCCCCGCTAATAGATAGCGCTTATCCAAATTCTCCATAAATTGCTCACCTCTTTTGGAATTATTCGTCACTATATGTAAATATCCTCCACATTTTTCGGATTTTTGCATGGTGAAATAACAAATTCCTCATTTAGCATGATTTACGGCAGGATAATTTTTATCGCATATCGAATAAATTAAAATAGCTATTTTCACAGACAAATACTGCAAATCCAATGATTTGCTAGTAGAGGAGGATAAGTATGGATGTTGCCAGTTTAGCCAAGTTAGGTGGAGTAAAGAAATTCAATATTGATGAATTGTTTTTTAATGCCGGAGACCCGGGACACGAAATGTATATCATCCTCAGGGGTCGGGTTGGTGTATATCTTAATTCTATAGATGGTTTCCCCATTATGGTAGCTACCCTGGGGCCTGGCGATTTCTTCGGCGAAATGTCGCTGCTGGAGGGTA
>JAQUVV010000306.1 GCA_028693195.1 Lachnospira sp. | reverse complement strand
CAGAGCGCTTCACTGATTACTGTTGAGATTGCAGCTCCATTGCTGCCCCAGTGTAGCGTGACTACGAAGAATAAATCTCCGATGACATTCAGTACGGAGCTGATTATTAGAAAGTACAGTGGCGTGGAACTGTCACCAAGAGCTCTTAAGGTGCTTGCGTAGAAGTTATATAAAAATGTGAATACCAATCCGCAGAAGATGATACGAAGGTATTCTGTGGACATGGATAAAATGGATGCATCTACTTGGATTAACATCAGAATTGGACGAGCCAGCAGGATGCATAGAATCATCACAATGGTTGAAAATGCAATTCCAGATAGGAAGGTTGTGCTGATCTGACGCTTTAACGTATCTTCGTCCTTGGCTCCATACTGGGTTCCCATGAGAATGCTGGCTCCCATACAGAGTCCGTTTAAAAATAAAATAATCAATGTGGTCAATGGATTACTGGTTCCAACAGCAGCCAGTGCCTCTTTTCCAACAAACTGTCCCACGATAATGCTGTCGACAGCATTATATGTTAATTGAAATAAATTACCTAATACCAGTGGAATTGTAAAACCGATAAGCTGAGGGGTAATTTTCCCTTGAGTGAAATCTTTTGTCATGTGTTTATGTCTCCAATCTGCCAGATTGTAACTGCATTTAGATCGTACTTTTTATTGCAAAATGCAGTGGTTGGCTGAGATGTTTCATTATCAGTGACAAGTGTATGCGGAAAACGGGAACGTGTCAATAAAAGAAAACAGCATAATTCAATAAAATACAGTTTATTATTACATTTATAGTTGATATAGCAATTCTAAGTGAGAGAAAATTATGTTGTCAAATCCAACCTGAAAATGTATACTTGTATAGGTTATGTCTGAATAGAAGATATGACAATATATGCAAGCAATATGAATACTTGAGATGTATGAAATATAGCAGATATAAATTGAACTTTAATAGGGATATACATGAATCAAGGTAAAATAAAAGAAAAGGAACGAAGAATATGATTAAATTAGAACGCACAGATGTGATGAATTTTGAAAATGCAATGAGAGGAGCTAGAAATCCATTGAACAGCTGGGCAAGAATGGACAGTGAGACAGTAGATGGGAAGTTTACATTTGGACCAAATGATCTGGATTTAGCAAAACGACTGGCAAAAGCGGGATCAGACCATAGAAAGTTTATTCGTCAGATTTTTATTACAGTAGATATTACAGCACCATTATATTGGTGGAAGGAGTATGATACTTATAAAGTGGGCACAGTTGCTAATTCTACAAGTACCATGCACAAGATTCATAGCAAACCATTTGAAATGACTGATTTCAGTACAGATCATATGAACGAAGAGACTCTTGCAATGATGCAGAAGAATATTGATTTCCTAGAGGAAATCCGTAATAAATATATCGAAACAAAGGACAAAACTTATTGGTATAGCATGATTCAGTTACTTCCAGAAAGCTATAATCAGATGCGTACTTGTACGATGAATTACGAAAATGTTCTTTCTATGTATTATTCAAGAAAAGACCATAAGCTGGCAGAATGGCATACATTCTGTGACTGGGTACTGGAACTTCCATATTTTAAGGATTTATTTATCCAGTAGGATTCATGTATCAAAAAGAAATTATATATGTAAATGTGAGTGAGGCAGAAACATGGGTGGGAATCTGGAACTTTTGAATGTAATACGACAGAAGAGAGATGGTATGAGCAAAGGACAGAAGAGACTTGCAGATTACATACTGGCTAATTTTGAGAAAGCAGCATTCTTTACAGCGATGGAACTGGGAAAGACAGTTGGAGTTAGTGAGTCGACGGTGGTTCGTTTTCCATCAGCTCTGGGGATGACTGGATATCCACAACTGCAGAAAGAACTAAGCAGTATGGTTCAGGAAAAGATTCACTCTATTGAACGAATTGAAATTGCTGAGGGTTCTATGCAGCAGGAACAGGTGCTGGATAATATTATGAATGCGGATGCTGAAAAAATCAGATTAACGCTGGATGGAATTGACCGGCATGCCTTTGCTATGGCAGTGGATGATATTATTCGAGCAAAGCATGTGTATGTGGTTGGAGTTCGAAGCTGTTCACCATTGGCTTCATTCTTGGCTTTTTATCTTAATGTAGCCAGACCAGATGTGATTCATG
Organism: Lachnospira sp.; assembly: GCA_028693195.1. Lineage (GTDB taxonomy): Bacteria > Bacillota > Clostridia > Lachnospirales > Lachnospiraceae > Lachnospira. The sequence goes on along the minus strand of JAQUVV010000306.1, from coordinate 580 downwards.
TGCAGAGCACAAATTCTAGTGAGATGTTTGAACAGATGATTCATTTGCAGGCGGATGATGTGGTTATTGGAATTAGTTTTCCTAGATATTCCATGCTGACATTGAAGGCAATGGAATATGCCAACGATACCAATGCAAAGGTAATCACGATTACAGATAGCAAGCATTCACCGATGAATATGTATTCGTCCTGTAATTTGTTTGCAAGAAGTGATATGGCATCTGTGGTTGATTCGCTGGTAGCACCTTTGAGCTTGATCAATGCATTGATTGTTGCAGTCAGCTTAAAGAAGAATAAAGACGTGATTGGCAACATCGAAAAACTGGATCAGATTTTATATGACTATCACTTCGAGAGTGATGAGATTAATCTGTTAGATGAAGATGTGATGACGGAATTAAAACGAATTTCTGGAAATGAATCTGCATAACTTCGATGAAAATGTTGAACAGTTACAAGATAAGAATATAAGACAGGGCTTGGCCTTGTAGATAGGATTAATATGAGTAGTGTAATTATTATAGGCGGTGGGGCAGCAGGCATGATAGCTGCAATTATTGCAGCAAGAAATGGACATCA
>JAQUVV010000305.1 GCA_028693195.1 Lachnospira sp. | reverse complement strand
ATCTGTATCCTCCTTCTTCATCTGCTCCATCCGTACATAATATTCTAACAACAGCCGCTGAAGAAGCCCTGTTAAATCAGATCTGTTCCTTGAAATGTTGCCTTCTGTTCACCACGAGGAATCATTTTGTGCTTGGAACAGAATACACAATTGATACTAGTAAAGAGCTTGCATTACAGGTTTTAAAGAAGAATCTAAAGACAAATGCACTTGATATCCTTCACACATATAATAATGAAATTGAATCACTTCTTGAAACCATACACTACCACACTATGTCTGCCGGACTAATTGGGCGATTATTATCCTATAAAAATATTATTCCAACTGATTTAGCAAAGCATTTGCAGGATAATGTTCTTTTACCGGATAATTCTAACAAACTATCTGTAAACAAGGATAATAAAACAATAAAATCGAATTACCAAAATATTATGCAGGACTTGCTCCAGTATGATTCCTTGACACCCGATGTACAGCAAATATTATCCATGATTGCCCTTGCACCGGAGACAGGATTTCCTCTTCGCTGTCTCTATAAATGGTATGGCAATTGTGCGAATGAGGTTGACGAACTTGAAGAATTGGGATTTCTTGAATTAAGACATCAATGTGCTGTACTCAATCCTTATATTCGAAAAGTGGTGAATGCTGGCAAGCATCTTTCTATCAAACACAACAAGGAACTATGGGAAAATCTGCTTTCGGAATGTCATGATGTAGATAGCGGAACTGTATCTTTAGCATTGCAAATGATTGACACAGCATTACGATTTATCCAGAAAGATAATACTATGCTCTGGTTATCTGTCATTCGTTCCGCATTGGAATGCAACCATCGTTTACACAGATACCGCTCCTACTCTAATCTTCTTAACGAATATGAGTACCTCTGCCTAGATCACAGCATCCGTGCTACCAATGATCAGTATCTACTGTTTCACTTCAAAGCAATTGAAGCTGCTGATATTCATGCTAATATCAACAAGGCATTACAGTTGGAAGAAAAATCTATTTATATCGCAGGCAAAAATGGGACTTCACAGGTACTGAATTTTTCTACTCTTTACCTCGATGCAGGAAGGTATTATCACATGCAGGGCAAACTTGCCAAAGCGTTGGAATATACAAAAAAATCCAACAACATATTACAAGAAACACAGATGCAATATTCTCCAAATGGTATCAGCTGTCTGGTTCAATATGCTCGCTATCTATTTGAAAATAAGCAAATTAACGAATCCATTCGCATTTATCAGAACTGCCTTGATATGATTAGTACCTGTTTTGGTGATTCCTGTTTAACATACGGATATATTGCTCAGAACCTAGCTGCCATTCATGCCAGCGTAAATAAGCCAAAAGCGGCACTTATTTATTATGATAAGACACTTTCCTCACTAGAACCTCTGCTTGGAGCCGAGCATGAAGATATTCTTCTGTGCAAGGAACAAATGCATAAAATACTGACATCAAATAAACCTCTACTACTATCAGCACCTGCATTACCAATGAAGATAACTGCTTAAGAAACAAATTCCAAAGGAGTTCATTCGTGGACACCTTTGGAATCACCTGCCTTTCGTCCTAATCTCTCTTTGTACTGTCTGCTGCTCATACAATCGCCACTGTTCCTCATACCATTGATTGAACTCTTCCAGAAATTCTTCTCTCTCCATGTCTGGATGTCCTGCAGAGTATTCTTTCATTGCTTCTGATAATTCCTTTGGTTGCGGGATTAATCTTAATTCTTCCTCTGCTTCTTTTTCCGCTTCTATTGCCACTGCTGGATAATCTGTTGTGATATAGGAATCAACTATATTTCCCAACCTATCCGCCGCTTTATCTGCATTACTGTTGAGTGAATCTAATGATTGCTTCCATCTGATTTATATGCATCCCACAATTCCATTGTTTATTTCCTCCAGTCACTTTGCTTTCTTCATCCCATATTATGTTTACAATAACTCTACTATTTTATCATTTTATTCATTCATAAATTATAAATAGGGAGTTAGCTTGCACCAACTCCCCAACCACTTAATTAAACACATTCATCGCATCTACATACCCCTGTAATCCATCCGGCTTCAGCGCATATGATACATAACTAGCTGGTTCTTTTCTTGCCAGTCTTACCAGATATCCTTCATCTTCTGGCTCATCAAATACGACCTGTGCATTTGCCTTGTCACATTCGATTACCAGTTCATTATCCTCTTTATCTTTCATAACTACTGCATCAAGAATCGAATCATAATAATACAAATTATAATCCATCAATTCCACCTCCAGCCTTAGCTAACCATCCCAAAATGCTTCAGCGCATCCACGATTGCCTTTTCCTTCTCTTCAGGACAATTCGGTTGTTTCGCATCTTCCGACTTTGCCAGATTATAATTCTCCCCAACTTCTAACCCGCATTTTCTTTTTACCTGTGAAATATACAGATTAGAAACTTTCAATCCATGCTCCTTCAACACATAATCCTTAATCTCAGCATAAGTCGCTTTCATCTCCGCAGACGTCACATCCAGCTCATCCAAGTCCAAATCAACCTCAATCCTATCGCTCGTTTTTTGTTGGGACAAAAGAACAACCGTCTCCACATGGCTCGAGAGGACAGAATGAATGTCATTTGAAGTTGCCCGTTCTCGGAAACATATCCACTACGTTTTTGGCACTGTCAGTAGACGGGAACATATCCACCAATCGTACCATTTACGAAAAGGGCACTCTTACT
>JAQUVV010000062.1 GCA_028693195.1 Lachnospira sp. | reverse complement strand
CTCCGGTTGGTAATTGTTTTTAGTCAATTCAATTATACCAAAACTAGATGGCTTCGTGCTATTTTTATGCCAGTTATTATTGAATTTTCAAGGTACATAGGCACTTATTTAAGTGCGAAGTTTGAGTCTTTAAAATATTATGGCATGCAGTCTATCTATGGTGAGGCCATTCCGATTGCCTGCTCAGGAATTATTTCAAAGGTCAACATGGTCTTTATGTCCTTTATTATCGGAATTTCTCAGGGCTTACAGCCAATTGTCAGCTTTAATTATGGAGCTGGAAAATATGACCGTATGAAGAAAGGATTTAAGACTGCAATTGGATGCGGTTTTGTATTATCACTGGTAGCATTTGCATTATTTCAGTTCCTGCCAAGACAGATTATATCGGTATTTGGAAATGGTTCGGAGGAATACTTTCAGTTTGCAGTATCATACTTTCGAATTTTCTTATTCTTTACATGGCTGAACTTTATGCAGCCGATTACTTCTAATTTCTTTACGGCCATTGGAAAGCCAAAGATTGGTATCTTTCTGTCGCTGACAAGACAGATTATCTTCCTGTTACCATTGCTGTTTATCTTCCCATTGTTTATGGGGATTGATGGTATTATGTATGCAGGACCGCTGGCAGATGCACTGGCAGGCTTGGTTACTGGAGCTATGGCAATCAGAGAGTTTAAACGGGGAATTTATAAATAATTCATTCTTTAGATTCATTCAGCCAGTACATGATTTTTTGATTGAACATAGAACTAATAGTTTGGTTTATATTCAATAGGCACTTTACGTAGATTTTAAATAATTTACGTAAAGTGCTTATTTTTTACATAAGTTGAAATCATTCACATTTCATTTACATAGATTTCAGATACTTATGATAGTGGATTTTACATCGATTTTGGTAACATGGTAACAGTTCAGATTATGTAGAAACATAGGTCGGAACAGTTATCATGTGTGAATACATAGAAGGAGAAATAGAATGGAGCAGAATGAGAAAACAAAGATTCACGTAGCAAATATGAATCTTCATTATGGAGATTTTCATGCTTTAAAGGATGTGAATATTGATATTCCTGAGAAACAGATTGTTGCATTTATCGGGCCATCAGGCTGTGGTAAATCTACATTTTTAAAGTCAATTAATCGAATGAATGACTTGGTAGAGGGATGTAAGATTGATGGAAAATTGACTTTATATGGAGAGAATGGACCAGAGAATATCTATGGAGATATTGATGTGAATTACTTGAGAAAGAGAGTGGGTATGGTGTTCCAGCAGCCAAATCCATTCCCTATGAGCATTTATGATAATGTCGCTTACGGACCAAGAACTCATGGTGTGAAAAATAAGCATAAGCTGGATGCTATCGTGGAAAAGGCATTAAAGCAGGCTGCAATCTGGGATGAGGTTAAGGATCGATTAAAGAAATCAGCATTAGGTCTTTCTGGTGGACAGCAGCAGAGACTTTGTATTGCAAGAGCGTTGGCAGTGGAACCAGAAGTAATCCTTATGGATGAGCCAACATCTGCATTGGATCCAATCTCAACTTCACGTATTGAGGATTTGGCCATTGAGTTAAAGGAGCATTATTCTATAGTTATGGTAACACATAACATGCAGCAGGCAACCAGAATTTCAGATAAAACAGCATTCTTCTTATTAGGAGAAATGATTGAATACGGTGATACAGAGCAGTTGTTCTCTACTCCAAAGGAGAAGAAGACAGAGGATTATATCACAGGACGTTTTGGTTGATATTGTAATTGTTTGTTAGATAATTGAGTAGATAATCGGGTGGAAATTTAGCAATGAAGAGTAAGACAAAACAGGAAATGTAGTGCAGAAAGCGAGGAAAAAATGAGAAATCGATTTGACAAACAGCTGGAGCAGTTAAACAATGAACTGATCGAGATGGGAAGCATGATTGAGAAGGCAATTGAAATGGCAATTAAGGCGTTGGTGGAACAGAACGTAGAACTTGCAAATCAGGCGATTGAGTTCGATAATGAAATTGACAGACAGGAAAGAGAAATTGAGAATCTGTGTCTGAAGCTGTTATTACAGCAGCAGCCAGTAGCAAAGGATCTTCGTCAGATTTCATCCGCACTGAAGATGATTACAGATATGGAAAGAATTGGTGATCATGCAGCAGATATATCTGAAATCACCATTGCAATGTCTGGAGCACCTTATATTAAGAAGCTGGAGCATATTCAGCAGATGGCTAAGGAAACTATGGTCATGTTAGTGGGAAGTATCGAAGCCTTTGTAAATAAAGATCTGGAGCAGGCCAAGAAGGTTATTGGACAGGATGATATTGTGGATCATCTCTTTGACATGGTAAAGACGGAGCTGATTGGCATGATTCATGAAAATGTTGAGGCTGGTGAGCAGGCATCAGACTTACTACTTGTCGCAAAGTATATGGAAAGAATTGGAGATCATGCTACCAATATCTCAGAATGGGTTATCTTCTCTATTACAGGCTCCCATCAGGAGAAGGATAAATAAAAGCGATTATTAAGTAAAGAAAATGTGTGTTTCAAGTGAGTTATGTGAACGATATGTAAATTTTACGCAGATTTTACATAACTTTCACTTCAATCTTAGATGTCTATTTTATACTCCATTTGTAAAGACTAATACAGCATCAATTAGAAATCGATTACATTCCTATGATGAGTTTTATGTGAGTGTATTTTGGAAATACGATGTTGTACAGGATTAAATCACAAGAATGGAGTATGAAATGGACATTTTTGATTTGTTATCAATGATTGGCGGACTTGCATTGTTTCTTTATGGAATGCATATCATGGGAGATGGTCTGTCAAAGGCATCAGGCGGAAAGCTTGAGAAGATTTTAGAGAAGCTGACTTCGAATCCGATTAAAGCGGTTTTATTAGGAGCTGGTGTAACGGCTGTTATTCAGTCATCTTCTGCGACCACAGTTATGGTGGTTGGTTTTGTTAATTCCGGAATCATGAAGCTGCATCAGGCAGTGGGAATTATTATGGGTGCCAATATTGGTACGACTGCAACATCATGGATCTTGAGTTTGACAGGAATTGAGAGTAATAATTTCTGGATTAAGATGTTAAAGCCCACATCATTTTCGCCAATTCTTGCGTTGATTGGTGTAATCTTTATTATGTTTACAAAGAAAGAGAAGAAGCATGATATTGGACTGATTATGGTTGGCTTTGCAATTCTGATGACTGGTATGAGTGCTATGAGTGCGGCTGTTGAGCCACTTGCAGATGTCCCAGAATTTACGAACATTTTGACGATGTTCTCAAATCCAATTCTTGGTATGATTGCAGGACTGGTACTGACAGCAATTATTCAGAGTTCGTCTGCATCTGTCGGAATCTTGCAGGCATTATGTGCAACAGGAACCTTGACCTATGCCACGGCATTTCCTATTATTATGGGTCAGAACATTGGAACCTGTGTGACAGCGATGATTTCATCTGTAGGAGCAAGCAAGAATGCCAGAAGAGCAGCGCTTGTACATCTCTACTTTAATATTATAGGAACTGTAATTTTTATGGCAGTATTTTACTTGATTCACGCATTTGTACCTTTCGCATTCCTGGGTGATAGTGCCAGTGCAATGGGGATTGCGGTAATTCATACGGTATTTAACGTAGTAGCGACATTGCTGTTACTTCCATTTGGAAGAGGCTTAGAGAAGCTGGCATGCTTAACAGTCAGAGATACGAAGGAAGAATTGGAAAATGTTGTAGTTCCAGACGAATTTGCATTATTGGATGAACGTTTCTTAGATAAACCAAGTCTTGCCATGGAACATTGTAAGACTGTAACGAATAATATGGCAGAGTTGTCAAAGCAGTCATTGTTTGCAGCATTAAATCTGGTTGGAAACTTCAGTGAGAATCAGGCAATGCGTGTCAGCTCCATGGAAGACCGCGTGGATCGATATGAGGATGTGTTAGGAACATATTTGATGAAGCTGTCCAGCAGGGATTTATCAGAAAAGGATTCAGAAGAATTATCAATGCTGCTTCATACCATTGGAAACTTTGAGCGTATTTCAGACCATGCATGCAATATTACAGAGACTGCGAGAGAAATGTATGATAAGGAAATGGCATTCTCTGAGAAGGCAAAGACGGAAATGAACATTTTCACAGATGCATTAAAAGAAATTGTTACAACAACATTTGCATCTTTTCAGAATGAAGATATAGAATTGGCAAAGACAGTAGAACCGTTAGAGGAAGTCATTGATGATCTGAATATGGAATTGAAATCCCGCCATGTGAGACGTCTGACACAGGGAACATGTACCATAGAACTGGGATTTGTTCATTCGGATTTATTGACAAATTTTGAGCGAGTTTCGGATCATTGTTCCAATATTGCTGTCTGTTTAATCCAGACAAAGTTAGAAGGATTTGACACACACGAATATCTTGATACAATGAAACGTGAGGATAACGCAGAATTCAAGAGAAGATATGCGGAATACAAAGAGAAATATCAGCTGCCGGCCAGAGGAAAGGTGACTGGAGGAACTGAAAATCAGGCATAGAAAATCAGGGCTTTGAGTGGATTTTGATTCCAGCCCGGATGGATACAGATAATTGATAGGAGGAATTATGGCATTAATTTATATAGTAGAAGATGATAAGAATATCAGCGAAATTGAGAGCTTTGCGTTGAAAAATGTTGGACACCAGACAGTAGAATGTGCCTGTGCAAAAGAGTTTCACAAACAGGTGCAGGATAGACTGCCGGATTTGATTATGCTGGATATTATGCTTCCGGATGAGGATGGACTTTCCATTCTTACAAAGCTTCGTGCCACTCCAGAAACCAGAAGAATTCCGGTAATTCTGATTACAGCTAAAACTTCAGAGATTGATAAGGTGAAGGGACTGGATTTAGGGGCAGATGATTATCTCACTAAGCCATTTGGTGTTATGGAACTGATTTCCAGAGTGAAAGCACTTCTTCGACGTGTAGGCGGTATGGAGGCAGAGAAGTTCTTAAAGGTTGGTATACTGTTTATTGATGATGAGAAGCATGCAGCATTTGTGAAAGATAAGCCAGTGGAATTAACCTTTAAGGAATATGAATTGTTGAAATATCTGACAGTGAATCAGGGAATTGTTCTTTCTCGTGATAATATTATGGAAAAAATCTGGAGCACTGATTACGAAGGAGAATCAAGAACTCTTGATGTACATATCAAGACCTTAAGACAAAAGTTAGGAGATGCGGGTTCTTATATTAAGACAGTGAGAAATGTAGGATATTTCCTGGACGTAGATACCGAGTAGATGTCATAAGCAGAAACTGTTTTTTGAGGAAGGTTTGAATATCTGAAACTGATCAGGTATGGAACAGTTATGAATATATAAAGAATTGAGAGTGGAAGAATCTTATGAAAAGTATGAAGAAAAAGATTAATCTGCAATTCATGATTGTAGCAATTATAGCGATACTGGCAACAGTATCGCTTGTTTCAGTTATATATTATGAATTGTTTAAAAAGGAAGTGATGTCTAATCTGGAAGATTATGCACTTCTGATTGTTGAGACAGATGCAGGAGGTGCAGCTTCCGATCCTGCCGATGTAGATGTAAACTTGTTCAATCATGATGCATTAAAGCTGCGTGTGACCATGATTGCACCAGATGGAACAGCTGTAATGGATACCAATGCAGAAATCGGAGCAATGGATAATCATAGTGACAGACCAGAGGTGAAACAGGCGCGGGAAAACGGACACGGAGAGGCAGTAAGAGATTCTTCAACTGTGGGCAAAAGTGCATTTTATTATGCAATTCGCTTGAATAATGGATACATTTTGCGTATTGCAAAGGAATCGGGAAGCCTAATGAGCGTATACGCAAGTGCATTTCCATTAATTGGAGGATTATGTATAGCGCTTCTAATCGGATGCTTTGTTTTGGGACATTATTTGGCGAAGAGTATTATTGATCCAATAGATTTGCTGGCTGAAAATCTGGATGGTACAGATTCTATCAAGGTTTATAAAGAGCTGGTTCCATTTGTACAAACGATTAAGAGACAGCATGAAGATATTCTAAAGAGTGCTAATATGCGACAAGAATTTACGGCAAATGTATCTCACGAGTTAAAGACACCGCTGACTTCTATATCTGGTTATTCCGAGTTGATAGAGAGTGGAATGGCAGGCAGTGAGGATGTGAATCGATTTGCAAAAGAAATCCATAAAAGCTCCAATCGTCTGCTGACATTAATTAACGATATTATCCGCTTATCTCAGCTGGATCAGGGAAGTGGTCTGGAGGAAATCTATGAAGAAGTAGATTTATACGACATTGCCAAGAATACGAAAGATATGCTGGACTTTGCAGCGAAGAAGAACCAGGTGGAAATCTCTCTTCATGGCAGCTCTCAGAAGGTGACAGCAAATAGACAGATGATGGAGGAACTGATATACAATCTGTGTGATAATGCAATTCGATATAATAAGACAGAAGGAAAAGTAGATATCACAGTCAATGAGAATGTAGATGGAGAAACATTTGTAGAAGTACGCGATACAGGAATCGGAATTTCTGAAGAAAATCAGGAACGAATTTTTGAGAGATTTTATCGTGTGGATAAGAGCCGTTCGAAATCCACTGGTGGAACTGGATTGGGACTTGCAATCGTGAAGCATATTGTATCGCATCATGAAAACGCTCGCTTGGAGTTGGAAAGTGAATTGGATAAAGGTACCTGTATCCGAGTGATATTTATTAAATTTTAATTTAGATTGACGAATGGGGAAGTTAGAATTAAAATCTAATTAGGATGCTTTGATAAACAAATTTTTATAAAAGGATATGGGAGGAACAGTATGGAAGAGAATTTTCATGATAGGCACACGAGGAAAACAAGTAAGCTGCTTCTGATTGGACAGGTTACGTCATCTGTATTCATTGTCGTAGGGATTCTGGCACAAATTATGTCAACAGATGTTAATCAGACAAGGGCAATGATACCGATTATACTTGCAGTATTGACATCCATAGGTTCTATAGTGATGTACATAGGTAACAGAAGTAGTATGAAATATACCATATATGTATCTGCATCATTTATGGTTGTATATGCTGTTATGATGTTGTTGATTCCAGGAACAGCACCATATGCATATATGATTCCGTTAATCATTGGATTGATTCTGACTTTGAATGTGAAGATGGTGCTTGCAACAACAGCGGTTTTTGTTGTAGTGAATATCATTAATATTATCATGACGATTTCATCAGCTTCAGCAATGGCAGATGTGATGGAAGGTGTCATGATTGAGGGAATCATTACATTGTTAACGGCATTGGCAACTGGGTTTGGTGTTCGTATTATTAATGCATATATGGACGACTCGAAGCAGGAAATTGAAGAAGCCATGAAGAAGAACATAGAGGTTTCTGAGCAGATTCAGCTTGTAGCTGCCGATGTCAATGACGAGATGGACAGCATGGAAGACGCAATCAATCAGATTAAGGATGCTTCAGATGGGTTAAGCCATTCTATGCAGGATATTTCATCTGGAGTTGTTGCCAATACAGAAGCGATTGCACATCAGATTGATCAGACAAAAGAGATTCAGAGTATTATTGATTCCACAGGTGCGAAGACAGAAAAGATACAGAGCTTAAGTAACGATGCTAGAAACCTTGTAGAAGAGGGGGCGGAGTCTATGGAGCTTTTATCAAAGCATGTGGATTTAGCGATTGAGTCTGGTGGCGTTATGAAGAATTCAGCAGAGCAGCTGCAACAGAAGTCCGCAGAGGTAAGAAGTATTACGGATTTAATCTTAGGAATTTCCAGTCAAACCAATCTCTTGGCTTTAAATGCATCTATTGAGGCAGCAAGAGCAGGAGAGGCAGGAAAAGGATTTGCAGTTGTAGCAGATCAGATTCGTATGCTTGCAGACCAGACAAAGCAGGCGACAGAGAATATTGCACATATTCTGGATGAACTTGCTACAGAAGCCAATGAGGTTGTGGACAAGGTCGACGAGAATGTTTCTCTTTCCAAAGAAGAAGCTGAATATGCAAAGGAAGCAAATGATCGCTTTGCAGGAATCAAGAGAATTGTTATCGATTTAAATGAAGATGTTCGTGAAGTTTCAGATATGATGCAGCAGCTGATTGAAGCCAATAATGGCATTGTAGACAGCGTTAGTACACTGTCTTCTAGCAGTGAGGAAATTACAGCAAGTACAGAAGAAGCAACAGCAGTCAGCGAAACCAATGCAAGACTCGTTGATGACTTTGCAGATTCACTTGCTAATATTGCAGAAAAGCTAGATAAATTGAAGTAATTGAACTATTAATAGGAGATTCGTAGGATTATGAAGCAGATATATGAATATCTGCTTCATTTTGTTGTTTTTCATAGTATAATATCTATATTTTTTGTGAATTATTGTAGTAGAAAAATATTTATAGAAGTGATATAATTATCTATATTGTGAAAGGATGGAGGTATATCGCATGTATAAAATAGGTGATTATATAGTAAAGTCCATGAATGGCGTATGTAAAGTCGAAGATATTCTGCATCTGAATATGTCAGAGGTGGATAAGACAAAGCTGTACTACTTGTTGATTCCAATTGAAGATAAAAGAGCAAAGATCTATATGCCCACAGATACAACAGATGTTACAGTTAGAGAAGCTATGAACGAAGATGAAGCATGGGATTTAATTAAGAGGATTCCAACAATTGATGAGATGTGGATTGACAATAGCAAGCTTCGTGAACAGAATTATAAGGAAGTCGTGAAGAATTGCAACTTGGATGATGTTGTTGGTATTGTGAAGAGCACGTATAATAGGAAGAAGAAACGAGAAGCAGAAGGAAAGAAGAACACGGCAGTAGATGAGCGTTATCTTAAGATGACAGAGAATATGCTGTATTCAGAATTAGCATTTGCACTAAAGAAAGATAAAGATGAGATTTATGATATTATCAGCACATCCATTGGTGATAACTAGCGCAATCTTGTTTCAAGAAGAATAAGGATTATGAATAGAACCTTTCATTTATTAGTTTACTATAATAAATGAAAGGTTTTTATTTTGTGACAGTTAGTTTTAAGCCAAGTGGATGCATAATTTTTATTAAGGTGTCTAATTTCGGTGTTATTTTATATGATTCAATGCGTGCAACAGAAGATTGCGGAATTCCACAAAGTGCTGCTAAATCACGTTGACTTAAGCCAAGTTTAGTACGTTTGTCGATGACAGCGCTTATGATAGAAGATAATTCTTCTGCTTCTTCTAAATCTTTAGCTGCATTTGAATCTGAATTTTTGACATATTCTTTATAATTGTTCCATGTTTTCATAGGGTAAAATCCTCCTTTCGAGAGAGAAAATCGTTACGTTCGGCCTTTGCGAGTTCTATTTCATAGTGTGGAGTCTTTTGTGATTTTTTTCGAAAGCTATGTAGAAGGACAAAGGTGTTATCTTTATGATAAAAGTAAAATATACGATTGTTTCCAGGGCGTAATTCCCAAATATCTTCTTCGATGTGTTTGGTAATGTTAGTTGGAAGGTTTGTACCATTATCTTGTAATAATTGAATATATAAAGATATTTGCTTATATTGTATGCGGGCATCTTTATTTTTATTGGAATTCTTACGTAAAGTTTCTAAAAAATTCCATATTTCAGAGTCTCCGTGTTTGTTTTCATAGAATATGATGTTATATGCCATATTTTCTCCATTTTTGTATACTCATATCCTAATATTATGATAGCATTAATGCTATCATAATATCAAGACTTTTATAGTGTTTTATTTTGTAATATGCAGTTGGGAATAATAATGTTGGTGATAAAGTGATAATAAATGGATTTGTATTTACGTACAAAATTAGATGTTTAAAACTACAGAAATTATAATATTAATATTTAAATGTGGCAAGCTGTATATGACGGTTTTTATGTGAAATTTTGTATATATTTTGTGTATTCATTGACATTAATATTCAAAAGGATTAAACTTCTAAAAAATCAATTAGAATGAAGAGGAGAAGGTGTATGAATAGGAATTTACATTCAATGATGTATATGTACATGTATTACGGACGTATGTGGCGTTAGAGCATAGCAAGAAAGTAATCTAGAGTTTCATCTAGGATATCATTCATGCATAGAGCGATAAGCCCATAGGTCTTATATGTCTGTGCATAGATATCATCTTAGTGAGAATGTAAATTAATTCATATATTAAAATCTGATGAATATATGACGCACAAGGCATAAGAAACATGCTTTGTGCGTTTTGATTTATAGGAAATTGCATTTCCTATAAATCAAAAACACTGCGTGAGCAAAGAAAAATTATCAATAGGAAGGAAATTATTATGAACGTTGAACTTATTTTAGCAGATGAAACAGATGCAGAAGAACTGCATAGAATTCAGTATCAGGCATTTTTACCATTGTATGAGAAGTATCATGATGATGAGACCAATCCGGTGAAGGAATCAGTGGAAGATATACGAAATAAGATTGCGCAGGAGAATTCAGATTTTTATAAAATCATTGCCGATGGAAAGACGATTGGTGGAATTCGTATTGTCAAAAAGAAGAAAATGCATGAAAATTTGTTAGGAACAGGAACAGGAACAGGAACAGGAACAGGAACAGGAACAGGAACAGGAACAGGAACAGGAACAGGAACAGGAACAGGAACAGGAACAGGAACAGGAACAGGAACAGGAACAGGAACAGGAACACAGAAAGAGAAATTTCATGCAGAGCATCGTCGGATCTCACCAGTGTTTATTCTCCCGGGATTTCAGAATCAGGGAATCGGCCAGATTGTTATTCGGAAAATCTTTGATCAATATAAAGACACGATTACCTGGCAGTTGGATACCATTCAGCAAGAAGCAGGGAATTGTCATCTTTACGAAAAAATTGGATTTGTCTATACGGGAAAAACAAAGAAAATCAATGATGTGATGACATTGATTCAGTATGAGAAATCGAATGTGATAATTCAGAAATTTAAAGATGAAGATGCAGAAAGAATTAGTCATATTCTTGGACGTAATTTTATTGAAGTAAATAGCAAAGATTATGGAATCAAGGCAATGACATATTTAGCAAAGCGTTATAATGCAGATTGGATCCGTCAGATTGCAAGTTATGCACATATGTATACATTCTTATGGGAAAGACAGATCGTTGCAGTTGGATCGATATCAGGTTACTGGGATAGTTTGACGGAAAGCATTATTCTGACGGTCTTTGTGATTCCAGAACTACATGGAATGGGAATAGGACGAAACATCATTCAGACGTTAGAGAAGGATGAATATGCCTTAAGAGCTGAGAGAATAGAGATACCGGCATCTATCACAGCAACGGAATTCTACATAAAACTAGGGTATGATTACAAGAATGGTGTGAAAGAAATAGATGAAGAGCAACACTATCGTTTGGAGAAGTTCAAGGAGATTAGTAAAAAAAAGAATAGATAATGTGAAAGAATGTTGTTTCGGTGAGAAAATGTATGATAAAATCATAGTTAGCAAAAGAAATAAATAGCAGAAGTGTCCATGAACACAGTTGTATTTGCAGGAAAAGGTATATAAAAATTGAGATAGAATAGGGGAATGACAGATGAAGATTTTACATATTGGTAAAAAGGGAAATATGGAGCGATACACAAATTCATCCGTGAATTTAGAAAAATATGAAATGATTGACATGCATAAGGATACACCAGTTTCGGAATTATTAGATGCGGGAGCAGATGCAGATGTGATTATTGTAGATGCGATTACATCGATTTCAGCTGAATTGATTCAGAGAATGTCGAATCTAAAGTTAATTCATTCAGAGGGAGTGGCATTCAATGCCATTGATGTGGCGACAGCTACGGAAAAAGGCATCTATGTATGTAATTGCAGCGGCATGAATGGCGCGGCAGTTGCAGAGCAGACGATTCTTCTGATGTTGGGGGTGTTAAAGGACGCAGTTAATAATGATGCAGCTGTCAGAATTGGAAAACAGATCGAAGTGAAGGAAGGTTACATGGTTCGAGGCGATTTGAAGGAACTTGCAGATTGTACGGTAGGCTTGGTGGGATTTGGCGCCATTGCGCAGGCAGTTGCAAGGCTGACAAAAGCATTTGGTGTAGAGACATATTATTACAGCAGACATAGAGCATCAACAGAGATAGAGGCAGAAACAGGCGCGAAATATCTACCATTAGATGAATTGCTCGCGACTTGTAATATGATATCTATGCATGTACCTGTAACACCGGAGACAAAAGAGATGGCAAATGATGCATTTTTTGCAAAGATGCAGGAAGGCTCTTACTTTATTAATACTGCCCGTGGAGAGGTTGTGGATGAACATGCATTGGTTCGCGCCATAGAGTGCGGTAAAGTTGCCATGGCGGGGCTGGATACATTAAGTGGGGAGCCTGTAAAGACAGATCATATCCTGATTAATCAGAAACCAGAGATTGAAAAACGTATCTTCTTTAGCCCA
>JAQUVV010000304.1 GCA_028693195.1 Lachnospira sp. | reverse complement strand
AAATTAAATATATCTATATAGGAATTCTATATGGGAAATTAAATATGTCATATTACAAAAATATAGCAAAAAAATTAAAATAATAAATAAAATATGAAAAAATACTAAAATGCTATATATAGTGCACTTTGATAAAAAACACCACAATATTATGTAAAAAGAAAAGGGGAGGATGTGGAAACCTAGGAAATATCTGGGCTTCCGCATTTTTTTATTTAAAATAACACTTGTCAAATACACAAAAAGAGTATAAAATTGACACTAAAGTGGTGGAAAGTGGTAGCAAATGGTGAAAAGTGGTAGACGGAGGGAACGATAGCTTATGTTTATGGGTGAATACAACCATACAATTGACGCTAAGGGACGATTGATCGTTCCTGCTAAGTTCCGCGAAGTTTTAGGCGATGAATTTGTTGTTACAAAGGGACTGGATAACTGTTTGTTTGTCTATCCCAATGATGAATGGCAGAAATTCGAAGAAAAGCTACAGACATTACCACTGACCAATAAGAATGCCAGACAATTCACGAGATTTTTCCTTGCAGGTGCGGCGAACTGTGAGGTGGATAAACAGGGAAGAATATTACTTCCTCAGGTTTTAAGAGATTTTGCAGCACTGGAGAAAGATGTCGTTTTAGTAGGAGTTGCGAGCAGAATAGAAATCTGGAGCAGAGAACGCTGGAATGAAAGTATTGAAACCTATGATTCAGACATGGATGACGTGGCGGCGAACATGGAAAGTCTTGGATTCAGTATTTAAGAGTCAATGGTATTGCAGACATGAGTATACCTGAGTATAGATGAAGCAGGAATGGAGATTGATATGGAATTTAAGCATAAATCAGTTTTATTAGATGAAACAATTGAAAATCTTGCAATCAAACCAGATGGAATTTACGTAGATGGAACCCTTGGCGGAGGGGGACATTCTTATGAAATAGCGAGCAGATTGTTAGAGAAGGGACGTTTGATTGGAATTGATCAGGATGCAGATGCGATTGCAGCTGCTACAAAACGACTGGAACCATTCAAAGACCGAGTGACAATTGTAAGAAATAATTATTGCAATATGGATGTTGTATTAAAAGAACTAAATATTGAAAAAGTAGATGGAATTGTTTTGGATTTGGGAGTTTCTTCTTATCAGCTGGATACAGCAGAACGTGGATTTACATATAATGTGGATGCAGCCCTTGATATGAGAATGGATCAGAGACAGGAAATTACAGCCAGAGATATCGTGAATGAATATAGTGAGTTCGATCTGTATCGGATTATTCGGGATTATGGAGAAGATAAGTTCGCCAAGAATATTGCAAAGCATATTGTGGCGGCAAGGCAGGAAAAACCAATTGAGACAACATTTGAATTGAATGAAGTGATTAAGGCAGCAATCCCAATGAAGGTAAGAGCAGTTGGTGGGCATCCATCCAAGAAGACATATCAGGCGATTCGTATTGAGTTGAATCATGAATTGGATGTGTTGAAGGAATCTATTGATATGATGATTAATCATCTGAATGAAGATGGGAGATTCTGCATTATTACATTCCATTCATTGGAAGACAGAATTGTAAAGACAGGGTTTAGAAACAACGAAAATCCTTGTACATGTCCTCCAGACTTTCCAGTATGTGTATGTGGAAAGAAATCCAAGGGAAAGGTGATTACAAGAAAACCAATTATTCCATCGGATGAGGAAATAGAAGAAAACAAGAGGTCAAAGAGTTCTAAACTACGTGTGTTTGAAAGACACATCTTAGTGTAGAAAAAGGTACCTATTCAGAAGGTACTGAACAGTTACAAGAAAGTATACATCTATGAAATGTGGTGTAAGAATATACGACAGTGAATAGAAAATAAATGAGTGATTATAAAAGTTACAAAAGCTGGAAAATGGAGGGGAAGCAATGGCACAGAAACGTCAGAATTACAACAGAACAGAACGAACGAATTCTAGGACAGCATATGTGAGCGGCAATACAGTGAAAAAACTGTATATTCAACAGCCAGTACAACAGCCTGACGTTGATCGTGAAGCTGAAATAGAAAGAAAACAAAGACGAAATCGTGAGAAAGCGCAGATTCATCGTGCGAATAAGCTGAATTTCTTATATACTGTCGGTGTATCTGCAGTTGTTGCAGTAATCTTCGGGATTTGTTTTCAGTATTTGAATCTTCAGACGGCAGTGAAGAATAATGCATCTGAGATTGCACAATTAGAGGCGCAGTATAATTCATTGAAGAATACCAATGATACAACAGAAGAGGAAATTAATGCAGGGATTAATTTAGATGATATTTTTAATACAGCAGTGAATGACCTGGGAATGACTTATCCGAACAAGGGACAGGTTATTACATATGATTCCAGTGAAAGTGAGTACGTAAAGCAGTATCATCCGATTCCAGATGCTGAATAAGGAAGATACCAGTACATTAAGAGGTTGATTATGACAGACGAGCGAATGGACAGAGAACAAATAAAAAAGAATAGATATAGACGAAAGAAGGCAATGCTTAAGAGAACTCATAAACGAATCGGCGTTGCCTTTTTGTTTATCATTGTATTAATGCTGATATTGGGAATTCAGATTATTCGAATCAATTATTCCCATGGAGATGAATACTCTAAAGCGGTATTAGACCACCAGTCTTATGTGACGACTACAGTGCCATATAAGAGAGGGGAAATTATTACAAGTGATGGAACCGTACTTGCCTATAGTGAGAAGGTCTATAATCTGATCTTAGATG
>JAQUVV010000303.1 GCA_028693195.1 Lachnospira sp. | reverse complement strand
ATCAACGTATTGCTGAAGGTCAAGAATGGAGTGATTGGCTATCTGGTGTTAAAGACGATGGATGTGGCGGCATGGGTTGAAAATGGAAAGCAACTGACATTGTCAGAGCAGGTTGACATGGCGCATTTGTATTCTAGACAGTTTGAACATTCCTATTATAATTTTGAAGTGTATTCAGAACGCTTTCAGAAGTCAAGGAAGTATTCCTATGCAACGCTAATGCGACTTTTGTTGAATTAAAGTTTATAAAGGAAGGATACGGGGTTGCGTGCTTGGGATGATAATGAACAGTGTGTAGGAGATAGATGCAATAAGATAAGATAAGATAAGATAAGATAAGAGGTGACGAGAAATTTATGGCAGATTATCATAAGCTTTCAAAGGAAATTCAGGAACGAATCATAGAAGACAGAGCAAAGAATGTACAAAATCCATATCGATTTCAAGATGAGAAGGTGATTCGAAGAAATCCAGATAGAGATAAAGCGAATTTATGGAGACCAGCGTTTGTCCGAGATATTGAGAAAATTATGAATGTTCCCTATTATAACCGGTATTCAGATAAGACGCAGGTTTTTTCTTTCTTTAAAAATGATGATATCAGCCGCAGAGCATATCACGTCCAGTTGGTTTCAAGACAGGCGAGGAATATTGGAAATGTATTGGGGCTAAATACGGATTTGATTGAGGCGATTTCGCTGGGACACGACATCGGTCATACACCGTTTGGGCATGAAGGAGAGCGACAGTTATCCAGTCTTTATTATGGGGAAACAGGGCGGTATTTTAATCATAATGTACATAGTGTACGTGTGCTGGATGAGCTAGTGCACTGGAATATCAGCCTTCAGACGCTAGATGGAATCCTTTGTCATAATGGCGAGATGGAACAGCGGGAATATAAGCCTTGCAATATGAATACATTTACAGAACTGGAGCAGAAAGTGGAAGGCTGTTATCTGGAAAATGATAACATGAAAAGACTGGTTCCATGTACATTGGAAGGCTGCGTTATGCGAATTTGTGATATCATTGCATATCTTGGCAAAGATCGTCAGGATGCACAGAAGCTGGGGATGATTCCAACGGAGGAACAGTTTACAGAAGGGGCAATTGGAAAAAGTAATTCAGAGATTATCAATAATCTGGTTGTGAACATTATTGAGAATAGCTATGGAAAGCCATATCTGTCCATGGATGAGGAGCATTTTGACATGCTGAAGAAGGCCAAGGCAGAGAATGGCAGGATGATTTATGGGAATTCAGATGTGTTTGATCAGTATCAGACCAGTGTTCGTCCGATGTTGGAGCAGATTTATTATAAGTTATTGAAGGATGCAAAGGCACATGACAGGAAGTCGATTCTTTATCAGCATCATGTGAATCTGATTCACGAGAATAATAAGTATGCTCCAGTCAAAGAAATCTATGAAGAGGTGACAGAACCGAATCAGATGGTAGTGGATTATATTGCCAGCATGACAGATGATTATTTCGTGGATTTATATGAATATTTGTTCCCAGACAGTACCTGCAAGATTAAGTACGTAGGGTACTTCGAATAAGAAATGAAAAGATATGAAGTGAATAAAAATCGTGTATTTAAGAATAAATCAGGAGGCTGATTATGAATTGTACAGAAGCAAAGAATTATAGACATATTTTTATCGTGAACCCCAATACAAGCCGGATGCCTGTGATTGAGGTATTGATTCAGAGAATTAAGAATGTATGTAATGAAGAAGAATTGATTTATGAATTATTCCGCGCCAATTCGCCGGAGGCAGGGCCAGAGCATATTCGAGATCTTGCTAGAGCAGGATTTCCGTTAAGGGTATATATCTGCGGTGGAGATGGAACGGTGAGAAATATCATTAGATCGACCTGGAATTATAAGAATGTAGAGTATGGAGTTATTCCAATGGGAACAGGAAATGACTTTGCAAGAAATTTTGGCACAAAAGAGGACTATGCAAGTCTGAAAAATATCATAATGGGAGATACTGTGGATATTGATTTGATGCAGGTCAATGGACAGGTGTATGTCAATATGCTGAATATCGGTTTTGATGAGCAGGTAGTATCCATGGTTCAGAGATGGCGCCATATTCCTTTTTCCAGAAATCAGATAGCATATACCATTGCTGCATTTATTCAGCTCTTACGTATGCCAATGGAACATTTAAAGATTACTTTTGATGATGGCAAAGTATTAGATAAACGATTTACATTGTGTGCCATTGCCAACGGATCTTATTGTGGAGGCGGGTATTTTGCAGCGTCCAATGCTTCAGTGGATGATGGATTGATGGATGTTTTGGTTGTGAGACCTATCCGTAGAAAGCATTTTCTTCAGATGATTGGAGATTACCGAAAGGGAACACTTCTGAATACGAAAAAAGGAAAGAAACTGGTATTTCAGAAGAAGTGCAGTAAGGTAATCTTAGAAAAAAAGACTCCATTCGAAGTGTGCTTTGATGGGGAGATTGAGAAAACAAAGCGTTTAGAGTGCGAGATTATTCCAAAGGCAGTAAAATTTATAAAGCCTGCAAAGAGTTTGAGCTGCGCACAAACTTCAGCCAACAAGTGAGCTTGCTCAACATGTGAACTTGTTCAACATGTGAACTTTGTTCACAATGGGCACACTAAAAATACAGACGCAGCATGAGGATAATAGTTATGAAAATG
Source organism: Lachnospira sp. (assembly GCA_028693195.1). Classification (GTDB taxonomy): domain Bacteria; phylum Bacillota; class Clostridia; order Lachnospirales; family Lachnospiraceae; genus Lachnospira. Next base: position 77 of record JAQUVV010000303.1, on the reverse strand, counting down.
ATATGGAAATATTTACGGGATTATAAGAAAGAGTGTGTCTTTGCACCTCTTTTTAAGATGTTAGAAGCAATATTTGA
>JAQUVV010000302.1 GCA_028693195.1 Lachnospira sp. | reverse complement strand
GGATAAGAAGATGTATAAAGAGCTACGATACAGTCTGTTGGGCTGGACGGTCAATCTGCCAGGGGCAGTCGGAAGAAAGATTTCTAAGACAGGCTATAAGGTTATGAATAAGCTAATTGGATTTAACTAAATAAGAAATATATATAAATAAAATGCAAGGTGCTGTTTAGAACAGTACCTTGCATTTATTCATATCTACATGGCTTTTTATATATTCGGGAATAGTTTGCTGCTGCTCTTCAGACATATCAGCAATACGAAGCATAACAATCATCTTTTTGCTTCCGAAGAACATGTAATAGCCAAGCTTCTTATAGATTACGGTGAAATCACTCCACTGGTAGGTTTCCACAATTTCAAAGGAAGGGATATCAGCGATAATACATTCATTGGTTAATGATATGATACAAGGCGCTTCCTCTGATGGATCTCGGTGCTTCAGATGATAACTGACACTGTTCTTAAACTGGAAGGCAAAGATGTAAATCGGATATAGCCAGCATCCAGCATAAAGAGCTCCAGTGAAATAAGATATGTATCCCATAGACATCAGAACAATTGAGATGACTGCTGGTATCCAGGATAGAATTAGTTCTATGGGATTTCGCAGGAAGCGATTCCAAAAAACAATCTTTTCATATTCTTTTCCGCTGGCTTTTAAGGTGGTGTTATATTTTAATTCATTCATAAGTAGTGATAGTCTCCGTATTTTATTGTTGAGAAATTTTGAGTTACATTCAGCGTAGATTGTAAATGATATATCTGCATAGCGCTGAATAAAAATATGTTATCATGGAAACTAGAGGATTACAATGAAAAAAACATAAATTTTGTCATTTCTATTTTCAAAAAAGCGTGGATAGTCTATAATAACAAGTATATATAACTATTTAGAAGAAAACATTCCGCGAGGTGTTTTTGCAGTTTCACTGCATAAAACCCGAGTTTATCAGCGCGAAATTGCATTTTAATGCAATTTCTGTGCATGCGGAGCTTTGTGACTGTGAAGGTACTGAACAGTTACGAATATATATAGAATCTGGGAGGATTGTTTTGGACGGACGAATGTTAAAAGACGGTGTATTGTCAGAGATTGTTCAGATGCTGGAATCAGAAGGGACATTTACAGAAGTCGTATATAACATCATGAAGAAGGCAAATCGGTATCTTGGGACGACCAATGCATCGATATTGCAGATTAGTGCGGATGGGAAGACGGTTGGAACGATTATCGATTATCGAAGCGACGATGCAGAAGATATTCGCATGAATGATAAGTCAGTGAATGTGAAGGCGTTATGTGGAAAGGCGCAGATGTACACATCTGCTCAAGACTGTAATGAAGAACAGATTCAGATTCTGGATGGGATTGGAATTAAGCTGTGTGCGACGACACCAATTTATATTAATGATAATTTAGCGATGTATTATGCGGTGTTTGACAGCCGCGCAGATTATACATATTCAGAGGAACAATTGAAGTTCATGAATGATGTTTCAAAGCTGATACAGAGTATTGCACAGACGAAGGTGACAAAGAATTCACTGTTATCTTCCTATGAAGTATTAAGGGAAATCTTAAGTAGTATTGATTCTGGAATTATTGTATGTAATCGATATGATGGAACCATATTCTTTGAAAATGATATCGCAAGAGATACTCAGGAAATACGAAGAACCGTAAGAGAGTGTCTGGAAATTTATTTTGCAGAATCGGAAATGAAGCAGGACGTGAAGAAACCGGTAGAGCATTATGACGCTGAGTCAGGATTGTGGTTCGAAACAAAGTTTTCTGATTTGACTTGGATTGACGGAAGCCAAGTTATTGTATGTACAACCAGCGATATAACACAGAAAAAGAAAAATCAACAGAAGATAGAATATCAGGCGCATAACGATTTCCTGACGGGTTTATACAATCGAATGAAGTGTGAAAGCGATTTAAGAAAGATCATTAAGCATGCGATTACACATCAGCAGAAAGGAATTCTTCTCTTTATTGATCTGGATGATTTTAAACAGATTAACGACGGATTGGGACATCAATATGGAGATGTACTTCTTCAGCAGATAGCGGCAGGACTTCAGGGAGTACCTGGAATTCGTGGACATTGTTACCGAATGGGTGGAGATGAGTTCGTCATCGTCATTACACCAGAAGTATATGCAGACCATGAACGGATTATCAAGAATATTATTGCGATGTTCAACAAACCTTGGTATCTCATGGAAACAGAGTATTACTGTACCATGAGTATGGGGGCAGCGGTATACCCAGATGATAGTTCCGATGTGCATGGCTTGATTCGTCTTGCAGATATTGCGATGTATGAGTCAAAGAAGGCAGGTAAGAATCGCTTCAGCTATTATGATAATACACAGAAGCGTAATACTATGAAACAGCTGGATATTGAGAGTAATATGAGGCAGGCAATTGCCAACGAAATCGATGAGTTTGTGGTATTCTACCAGCCAGTTGTGGATGTGAATACGGGATTGACAGCATCCTGTGAGGCGTTGGTTAGATGGAACAGCAAGTCGCTGGGATTTATGGGGCCAGGAGATTTTATTCCATTAGCAGAATATCTGGGACTAATTACATCCATTGGAGATTATGTCCTTGAAACAGCGTGTAGACAGTGTAGATATTGGAATGAACATGGATATCCAGATTTCAGGATTAATGTGAATTTGTCGGTGGTTCAGCTTCTTCAGAAGGATGTTGTAGAGAATGTTCGGTCATTGATGGATAAGACAGGGGTGAATC
>JAQUVV010000301.1 GCA_028693195.1 Lachnospira sp. | reverse complement strand
TTATATCATGTCCGTTCCGGACATGATGCCTCCGGCGGATTTCAGCACCCAATTTCTGCGGTTCCGCAGAAATCAATGTGCATTGATATAATTCGCATATATGCTCATTATATCATAACCACCTACTCAAATACAGTGAAATGGCATATTAAATTCATCATTTTCATAGAATAGATTAGCGAATGATTTGAGGACATATTATGAAAAATAGTAATAGAAAAATAATTATCATATTACTTCTTTTTTTCATTGGATTTATTCTATCCCCATCGATTGCCTTCCAAGGTGCAACCACAGGTCTTGTCCTATGGGCATTAAAAGTCCTTCCAGCATTATTTCCAGCAATGCTGATTACCTCCTGCATGATGCAGCTGCTTCCATCTGAATCAAAATTCGCATATGGCTATATGATTCTTTCTGGAATTTTCTGTGGTTATCCCGTCGGTGCATTTTCCTGTGCCCAGTATCATCTTTCACATCCAAATGAAACATTATGTCAGAAAATTATGGGTTACTGTAATATATCTGGTTCTGCATTTGTAATCAATTATATCTATTATCATTTTATGCAATCCCATATCCCTCTTTGGAAACTAATGCTCATCATATATATCCCACCAATTCTACTTTTATGTATTGTACTTCTGCGCAGTTTTATGCAGATCAAAAAAGAAAAAAGTGGTTCGAATCTGTCTAAGCAATCAATAAAGGTCACTGTTCCTGACAAAAATCCTCATCAAGACTTTGCAGAAATATTTTATATAGGTGTAAATACCGCTGTAGAAAACTCATTAAAGCTTGGTGGATATATTGTTTTTTTCTCTTGTCTGTCGAATTATTTTATTTACATATTCTCAAATCATCATATGATATCAGTAATATTATGTGGCATCACCGAAATCACTAGTGGAATTCAGATTATATCCGAAAGTATGCTTTCTCCAATGCTCACACTGATTCTAATCTGTGCAGTCAATGCTTTCGGCGGATTATCAACAATCATGCAGACTTTCGCAGTTATCAATAAAAGCGGTTTAAGCATAAAAAAATACATATACCAAAAGCTGTTAATCACAACAATTACAATTATGACTGCTACAGCTTTGATATATGTATAAAAATCAATTACATTTATTCATTTGTTTCCAGGCTTTGTGAACGATCATCCTCTGATTCATCAGATATTTCTGCATCCAGATTCATATCTTCTGCCTGTTCATTTTCATCTGCATGAAGCTCATTTCTATTATTATTCACAACAGATAAGACATTTTCCAGTCCTGAAAGAAGAGAATCATACTTTTCACGATTATCCCGAATAGAGTGTTCAATAATATACTGAAGTTTTTCAAGCATATCATCTGTATACTGCATTGCTCCAACGCGAATATTATTCGCATCTTCTGTTGCCGTATCCAGTATCTGCTGTGCCTGCATAGTTGCCTGCTCAATCAGTTGATTTGCCTGTGCATACGCACGCTGCATGATTTCATGCTCGTTAATCAGTTCTTCTGTCTGAATCTGTGCTGCATTAATAATCGCATCTGCCTGTTCCTTTGCATCTGCAATAATTGCATCCTTATTATTCAGAATCTTCTGATACTTCTTAATTTCCTCAGGTGTCTTTAATCTTAATTCTGATAACATCTCCTGAAGCTGATCCTTATTCACAATAATCTTATTATTTGATAAAGGCTGAAATCTGCAATTATCTATATATCCCTCAATATCACTAATCAACTGTTCTATTCTGCTCATAATCTACACTTCTCCCTCTGTCTTTCTATTCTTCTGGTCAATACCATACTTCTCATACACCTGGTTAATTACCTGCTCTGGTATGAACTTACTGATATCGCCGCCATACATAGCGACCTCTTTCACCATACTAGAGCTAAGATAAGCATACTTCAAGCTAGTATTTAAGAATATCGTATCTACCTCCGGTGCAACGACACGATTGGTCTGAGACATTGCTAACTCATATTCAAAATCAGTGACCGCCCTCAAGCCTCTGATAATCGTCTGAACCTGTTGTTTTCTCGCAAAATCAACAAGCAGTCCACTGAAACTGATGATTTCAACATTCTCTAAATCACTCGTAACTTCCTTTAACATATTAACACGTTCATCTACTGAAAACAATGGTGACTTTCCACTGTTATTCAACACACCAACAATTAAATGGTCCACAAGTTTGGAGGATCTTCGAATAATATCAAGATGTCCTAATGTCACAGGATCAAAACTGCCGGGATAAATTGCTTTTCTCATACCCTTTTGTCTCCATTTACCGCTCTAATCTTAAGAATAGATGCTTATTTGTTTTGTATTTTTTTATTTTGTATGCTGAGAATCCACACTCCTCAATATAAGGCAATGCCGTATCTAACTTTTCTTCAATAATCACAATCGTAAATTCATCAACCAAATCTGTCTCTTTTAACTTCATCAAGACATCCCGTTCAAAGTCCTGCGAATAAGGTGGGTCCATGAAAATAATATCAAAGACTCCTTTTCCTTTTAATTTATTGATTGCCGTCAGAACATCCTGCTCCATAACTGTTGCTGAATCTGCCAAATGTGTAAATTCCAGATTTTCTCGAATACATGCACAGGCATTCTTCGTATTCTCCACAAAAACAGCTTCTCTGGCTCCTCGGCTTAACGCCTCAATTCCAATTCCACCGCTTCCTGCATATAAATCAAGAAAACGGCTGCCAGAGATATCGCTCTGCAGCATATTAAATAATGTTTCCTTAATTCGATCTGTAGTTGGTCTTGTATCC
>JAQUVV010000300.1 GCA_028693195.1 Lachnospira sp. | reverse complement strand
ATTTGAAACCGTTAGAACAAAAATTACAAATGCTACAATTCCAAATAGCAATCCCATCACTCCGCCAAAGCTGTGATAGTTATGAAAAATCTTAAAATTCATCAAATCTTTCTCTGTTACACGGGTTTCAAATTCTGCTTTCATCTGTGTCTGGTCTTCCATCTCATTCTCCATTCTTATATATGCTGCAACCATTCATCTTTTTCTAATCAATTATCAATCTGCCTGTGAAGCTATCATTATCTTCTCATATACAGATTTCATGAATTAATGCATGAACTTAGAAAGCGCACTCAGATTCAGGCCTTCGTTCTTCTTTTTGCCTGCGCCCTGATGATTTCCATTCTTACCGCCACCACTATTTCTGTTGTTTCTGTTATTTCCATGATTGCAGTTATTTTTCTTGTCTAGAGATTTCTTATTTTCTCCATTCTTTGCAAAATGCTTATTCGCCGCTTCCTTTTCATCTAAAATCATAGACAATGCAATTCTTGCCTTAGGCACATCCACGTCGATTACTCTGACATCAACAATATCACCAACGCTGACTACATCCAATGGATGTTCCACTCTGCGGTCACTTCTCATCTGAGAAATATGAACCAATCCATCCTGATGAACACCGATATCTACAAATGCACCAAAGTCGATTACATTTCTAACAGTACCCTTTAAAATCATTCCTGGCTGTAGATCCTTCATATCCAGTACATCTTTTCTTAGGATTGGCTTAGGCATCTCATCTCTTGGATCTCTGCCTGGCTTCTCTAATTCCTTGATAATATCTTCCAGTGTAATTGTGCCAACGCCAAGCTCTTCTGCTGTCTTCTGAAGATCAACCACCTTACTTCTAAGTCCAATCAATTCTCCTGAAGTAATAGAATTAATGTCATACCCCATAATCTGTAACAACTTTGTTGCAGCTTCATATGTCTCTGGATGTACACTGGTTGCATCCAACGGATTCTCTCCACCAGAAATTCTCATAAAACCTGCACACTGTTCAAACGCCTTAGGGCCTAACTTTGCAACCTTTAAAAGCTGCTTTCTATTGGTAAAACGTCCGTTATTCTCACGATAGTCTACAATATTCTTTGCAACTGCCTTGGAAATTCCAGAAATATATTCTAATAATGATGCTGATGCTGTGTTCAAATCCACACCAACCTTATTTACGCTATCTTCTACTACGCCTGATAATGTCTCAGAAAGCTTCTTCTGATTCATATCATGCTGATACTGTCCCACACCGATAGACTTTGGGTCAATCTTAACCAACTCAGCCAAAGGGTCCTGTACTCGACGTGCAATAGAAACTGCACTTCTCTGTGCCACGTCAAAGTCTGGGAATTCTTCTGTTGCAAGCTTACTTGCTGAGTACACAGATGCTCCTGCCTCGTTTGTAATTACATAATCCACACCAGAAAGATTCATTTCTTTAATCATATCTGCGATGATTTTTTCAGATTCACGTGATGCAGTACCATTTCCACAAGAGATTAAAGATACCCCATACTTGTCAATCATCTTCTTGACTGCTGCCTTAGATTCCTCAACCTTATTATGTGGCTCTGTTGGATAAATAACCTTTGTATCTAACACCTTACCTGTTGGATCTACAACTGCAAGCTTACATCCCGTACGGAACGCAGGGTCCCAGCCAAGAACTGTCTTTCCAGCAATTGGTGGCTGAAGCAATAACTGCTCTAAGTTCTTACCGAATACTTTGATTGCGCCATCTTCTGCTGTCTCTGTCAAGCTGCTTCTGATTTCTCTCTCAATTGCTGGTGCAATCAATCTATCATAAGCATCTGCGATCACAGTCTTTAAGCTATCTGTTGTATATGGATTTTCATTTACAATAATCTTCTTTTCCAGATATCTTAACACTCTTTCTTCTGGAGCTTCCACCTTCACCGTCAGGAACTTCTCTGCCTCTCCACGGTTAATTGCAAGAATACGATGTCCTGGAATTGTTGCCAATGCTTCATTATATTCGTAATAATTCTCGTATACGGATTCTGCCTTCTCATCCTTTGCTGCAACGACAAGCTTTCCTTCTTTCATGGTAATTTCACGAATATAAGTACGATAATCTGCCACATCTGAAATCTGCTCTGCAATAATATCAAGCGCACCTGCAATTGCATCCTCTGCTGATTTCACCTCTTTGCCTTCTTCATCAGAAATATACTTAGAAGCCTCTACGCTCAATTCCTCTGTTGCATCCTGAGCCATAATATATTCAGCCAAAGGCTCCAATCCCTTTTCCTTAGCAATTGTTGCACGGGTTCTTCTCTTCTGCTTATATGGTCTATACAAATCTTCTACCAATACCATTGTCTCAGCCGCTGTAATCTGAGCCTTTAATTCTTCTGTCAGCTTTCCCTGCTCTTCAATACTAGAAAGAACCTGTGCCTTACGATCTTCCAAGTTTCTTAAATAACGCAGTCTCTCATCTAAGTTACGAAGCTGTTCATCATCCAATGAGCCTGTTACTTCTTTTCTATATCTTGCAATAAACGGAATTGTACACCCCTCATCAATCAGTCCAACTGCTGCTTCTACCTGTGATGGTTTAATCTGTAACTCTTCCGCTATCTTTCTTGTAATATCCATTAATTTCTCTCCGTTTCTATGATTTCCATTTGTGCAAATTCATATTTTCAATTCCAATTTTGTAATCAACAGTCATCTTTTTGTTAATTGCACAATTACCTAAATTATAGCAATGTCGTTCAATATTATCAAGTATAAAAGACTTGAGTTTCCGCAGTTTTATCCACAACTGCGGATTTTATCAGCTTTACAATAAACAACTTTCAAAAAATACCCA
>JAQUVV010000061.1 GCA_028693195.1 Lachnospira sp. | reverse complement strand
TTTTTTGTTTTAGTTGTCAATACATATTCATATAAAATTTCACAAAAAAATCCCATACCACATTTTCTGTGATGTGAGACTTTCTTAACTTAATGCCATTGAGAATAAATCTTCCGGAGATTTTTGTATGTAAATATATATTTGTTTTATGAAACTTATGCAGTAGCCTTATTCTTCTTTGAGAATAATACCTTACATCCTTCAACAAGAAGTGATACAGCAAGGATGAAGATAGGAATAATGAATACGCAGAGAAGTCCTTCTACGTTCCACTTTCCTGTACCGCCAATTAATGCCTTTGCATACTGTACGAAGCTGATTCCTAACTGACCAAGAGATGCGGCAGCCATGAAGAACATAGGTACATAGAACATACCATGCTTCTTTCCAACAGACTTCATATAAACTGCAGCAGCCATTAAAGCTGGAACAGATACGAGCTGGTTACATGCACCGAATAATTTCCAAAGTGTTGCATAACCACCAACACAAAGGATAGCAGCGATACCTACATTTACGATTGTTGCAACATACATGTTAGATAATGCCTTACGAATTGGATGTGCATTTTCTTCGCCTTCCTTTGCTGCGAATAATTCCTGGAATGTGAAACGTCCAAGACGACAGCAGGTATCAAGTGAAGTTAAGCAGAATGCAGAAACAGCAAGTGAGATAACAGTAAATGCTACGCTACCAGCCTTAGCTGAAAGACCCATCTTTACGAAGAAGCCTTCAATAGCAGAAGCAAATACGATTGCAGGAGTACCAAGCTTAGCACCTGTTGTAGCATCAGTTAAAGCATCCTTAGATACAGCACCAACACAGATTAAAGCGATTACTGCAAGTACACATTCGATTAACATAGCACCGTAACCAATCATCTTTGCATTCTTTTCGTTGTCTAACTGTTTAGATGTTGTACCTGATGAAATCAGTGAATGGAAACCTGAAACAGCACCACATGCAACTGTAATGAACAGTGCTGGGAATACGAAGTTACCCTTTGAGTCAAATGCTGAGAAGGCATGTAACTGTACAGATGGGTTAGAACCTACGATACCGATAACAGCAGCACCAATCATGAAGTAAAGAAGGAAGCTGTTTAAGTAATCTCTAGGCTGTAACAGAATCCATACTGGAGTTACAGATGCGATTGCACAGTAGATGAATACAACAGCTCTCCAGAAAGCAACAGTACTGAAAGCACCTACTAATGGGAACTTTAATCCTAAATACACACATAAAACTAATACGGCAACACCTGCAACAGAAGAAATGGCAAGTGGAGCATGCTTACGGTATACAACGAAACCGAAGACAATAGCTAATGGGATAAACAGAAGTGAAGCAGTTGCAACAGATCCGTTTGCTGTTGGGTTAGATGCGCCAACAGAGAAGAATGTCTTCGCAACAATATCAGCGAAAGCAGCATCTACTAACAACATAACTAACCATGTGAAGACTGAGAACATCATCTTGCACTTATGGTTTAATGATGCTTCCATAACTTCACCAATAGACTTACCCTTGTTACGGATTGAAATAAATAATGCTGAAAAATCCTGTACAGCACCGATGAAAATACCACCGATTAAAACCCATAAAAGAACTGGAACCCAGCCGAATACAGCTGCCTGAATAGGTCCATTAATAGGACCGGCACCTGCGATAGATGCGAAGTGATGACCTAAAAGAACTGGAGCCTTTGCAGGACAGTAGTCAATACCATCTTCGAATTCATGTGCTGGAGTTTTACGGTCTGGATCGACACCCCAGCTTTTTGCTAACCATCCGCCGTAGAACACATAGCCGAGTGCTAATACAACGATGGCAATTAAGAGAACAACAATACCACTCATCAATAGAGCCTCCTTAAAATAAATTGACGTTAAAATTTACCTTTTGTAAGATCATTAAAAACTTTCTTATAAAGCTTCTTCATCTCTCGTGCAGCACCATTGGTATAGACCTTCTGATTAGGCAAATCAACAAGGACAACCCTGGCTTCACTGTAACCACGTGCATAGAGTTTATAGAACTTTGTGAAATGATAATGCTTTACCATAGAAATCATATCCTTTGAAACAGGCTGTTCACACAGAATGACCAGTGTAAGATATGTATACATATGATCTGGTGCTACATCTTCATTTCCTTTACGTACCAGCTGAGGTTCCATATATTCAGTGAGTAAATGCGTTAATTCATTGAAGTCATCAGCACAAAAAAAATCGGGATAGGATTGGAACAGACAGAATTCATGACTGTCAGCCGCCCATACCTGAGCTTTCTTGAGCAATACATACTTATCAATATGTGAATGAAATTCAGCAAGTGCCGTATATTCTTTGCCAGAAAAGGCAGAACCCTCTATGACAAAAGGCTTCGTAAAATCAAAAGAGCCCTGATAATATTTCTCTAGTCTTGTAAAAAATGTTTCTGTATTCATTATCATTACTCCTTTGACTGCGAAAATAAACGTTACCACAGATTGTAATTCTGTTTACTTTCAATGTCAATATATTGTATTAAAAAAATCCATATTTTATTAAAAGAAAATAAAATTCTGCCTAATAATATTAAGTTATAGGAAAGAACTTTATTTAATTAAGGAAAAAGATTATACTCTACATTTCTAACCGTAATGTAATGTGGAACCGATGAAACATTTGATAAAAATATTATTTCTGTTGGGAAGATATATGATATAATGAGCACAAGAGAGCGTTGTATATGAAAGCAAGACAGTGTGAAATGGAGGAAGATGACTATGGAAGAGAAGAAAACATGGAAATATTATGTACGTGCTTCAATCTGTGGAATCGTTATCCTTCTGGTCTGTTTCATGATTGCAGCACTTTATTCTACAGCAGACAGTCATCTGGAATCAGAAGATTGGAAAGTATCATATAATAAGGGATGGAATGTATATTTTGAAGGACAGGAATATCGTGATGTTGATTTTTCAGAGTTCAGTTTGCCGCATACATTGAATTTAGGAGAAACAGTAACAATCTCAAATCGAATTCCTGATGATATGGAAGGATTGAATTACAGTTATCCTGTTATTAAATTGATTACACGGAATGCTACGGTTTCTGTAAGTGTTAATGGCAAGGAACGATATAGTTACGGACAAGAGCTTTTTGCCAAGAATAAGATGGTCGGAAGCGGTATTCATCACATTAACTTACAGCCAATGGATACTGGCAAAATCATTACAATTACGTATACAGCGGCAGAAAGACAATCATTTACAGTTTTCGACGAAATAAACATATATGATGGTGATATGCTGACACAGTACGAACTGGTCAGTGGGAAAGTGCCATTTACAGTCAGTCTGTTACTAATAATGTTAGGCTTCTGTATTATGATACTAACAGCAATTGTATGTATTAAAACTCCGAGATTTGTGGATCTGTTCTTTATTGGATGCAGTTCTGTGTTGATTGGAGGCTGGAGCCTTTGCTACTATGGTTATATTCAGTTATTTGATGTAGCTATCTATAGGAATTCGGTCTTAGAGTATGTTTCTATGTATCTGTATGCAGTGCCAATGCTTTTATATTTTAGAACCTACGTAGATGCTACGCAAAATGGCAGAATGAAGCGATTATATCGCCTAATTCTCGGAGCACAGATAGCGGCAGATATTATATTTATCGGACTGCACCTTACAGGAATTATGCATCTGCCAGCAACATTACCACTGATGCATATGCTGATTGCAATAGAGATTGTCTATGTGATGACCTTATTGATTATGAATTCAAAAAAGGGTGATTTGGCAAGTAAGACGATTCTGTTTGGTACCATTATTATGGTACTATTTATTGCGGCAGAGTTCATTGTTTATGCGTTGAAGAAGTACCGGGGAATCCAGATTACCAACCAAAAAGGATTTGCTGCAATTGGCATGCTGATATTTATCTTTGCACTGATTAGTGCATTTGCAGTGAAAATTGCAGAAAATGTGAAGATTACTACGGAGAAAGAGATACTTTATCGAATGGCTTATACTGACGATTTGACAAAGCTTTACAATAGAAGATACTGTGAACAGAAATTAAAGAGTCTTTCTAAGGATCAGATGGAATATGGAATCATTAATCTGGATTTGAATAATCTGAAAGGAATTAATGATACTCAGGGACATCATATGGGTGATGCATTGATTGCAGGATTTGCTGACATACTAAAACATACTTTTGACGGAGTAGGTACAGTTGGACGTATGGGCGGAGATGAGTTCATTGTTATTATAGAAGGCTTGAATGGATTTGATATTCAGAAGTATATAGGAAGGTTAATGGAAAATATTCAGAAAGCAAATAAGAAAAAATTAGAGTTTGAATATAGCACATCTTATGGTTATGCAGATAGTATAGAACTTGCAAAGGATACAGGAGAAAAATGTGTCGACGCTGAATGTGTGTACAAGCTGGCGGATAGCAGGATGTATGAGAATAAGAGAGCTTATAAAGAAAATATATAAATCGAAAAGCATTGTGCAATCAGAAAATTGTAATGAGAAATTAGGAAGTGGAGAATAGAGCATGAAGGCAAGCATTGATATGTATACATTAACACAGTGGCTTATGATATTCTTTATCTATTGCTTTATTGGATGGATATGGGAGTGCTGCTATGTTTCAGCGAAAAAAAAGCAATGGATTAATAGAGGCTTTCTTCATGGACCATTACTTCCAATATATGGTTCGGGAGCAATTATCATTCTGTTTTGTACCATACCAGTACGATTCAGCATTCCGTTAACGTTCATATTCGGTATGGTATCTGCATCAATTCTGGAGTTCTGTACAGGCTGGTGCATGGAGAGATTGTTTGGTGTAAGATATTGGGATTACAGTGATAAAAAGTTCAATTTACAAGGACATATCTGTTTGAGAGTTTCTATTGGATGGGGAGTTGCTTCTGTTGTTTTGGTGAATTTCCTGAATATTCCAGTGGAATACTTGATTCGATTGATTCCAATTAAGATTACAGATGCAGTTGCATTTGTAATTACAGTATTATTCGTGGTAGATTTCACCCAGTCATTCAACGAGGCAATGGATCTGAAGGATACTTTGGAGAAGTGGAGCCACAATAATGAGCAGATTCGAATGCTGTCTGAGAAAATCAACATGATGGCTGCAATTGCAGAAGAAGATTTGAAGAAGTTTAAGGAACAGCAGACAGAGAAAATTCGTGAACTTGCAGAACAGAAGGATCGTCTCAGTGAGGCGACAGGAAGACAGTATAAGAGAATTATCAGAATTATGAAACGAAATCCAGGCGCAGTGGATATGAAGCATACGGCAGAATTTTCAGAACTGAAGGATACAATTAAGAATAAGATTAGAAGAGGGAATGCGAATTGAGTATAGAGATAGAAGAATTAGTTGGTAAATTAAAGGAAGAAAACCAGATTCGACAGACTTTGAGTAGAGTCAGAGCTTTAATAAAGGAAGAAGGCGTTAGAAGATACTTTTTTCAGGCAATGAAAGAGAATGTGACGCCAATCATCACTTGTTTACAGAATGAAGATGCAAAGACCCGAAAGAATGCGGCATTGTTGTTGGGTGATTTATCAGATGTATGTACAGAGAATGACAAAATATGTCAGGCGTTATATCAGGCATATGCGTCAGAACAGCAGCTTTTTGTAAAGAGCTCCTATCTGTCTGCTATGAAAAATTATGATTATCGTTTGTATGCTGAGGCTTTGCAGAACAGAAAGGAAGAGCTTTCCAGCCAGACAGTGGAAGAAAGTGATTTAAAGCATGTTAATGAAGAAATTCATATGATTGATGAGATGCTGATTATGCTGCAGGGATTGAAAAAACATGCGTTTACAGGTGCGCATGTGATGTCAGATTTAGTGCTTCTTACCAATAGAAAGCATGTGAAGCTGGTGGAAGAGCAGGTCGTAGAGACGTTAAAAGAGGCAGGGGATTCTTGCGGGGAAGAGGACGTGAAAGCGTTCTCAGCAGGCATTATGGTACATACAGAGCATGTTGCAGAATTGATGCAGCTTCGTACCTATCAGGAAATGCTTTATCAGGTCAAAGGGATGATTAGTCTTCCAATGAATCCAGCGCAGGCGGCAGACCAGATTGTAAAATCCAAGCTTTTTGAGTTCTTAAAGGAAAGACATGAAGTGGAGGAAGAGGCAGCCTTTTACTTTAGAATAGAACTGAAGTCAGCCATGGATTTAGGAAGCAAGAGCACATTTGTAAAGAAAATGTCCTATGAAATCGAGAAATTATCAGGAAATCAGCTTGTCAATAATAAATCGAATTATGAGTTTGAAATCAGATTGATTGAGACAAAGACTGGGAAATTCAATTGTCTGGTTAAGCTGTATACACAGGAAGATCAGCGCTTTGCTTATCGAAAGAGAAGTGTGGCAGCGAGTTTGAAACCGGAAAATGCAGCATTACTTGTTGCGTTGTCAAAGGATTATATGAAAGAAGATGCACAGGTGTTAGATCCATTCTGCGGTACAGGAACTCTTTTGATTGAAAGACAGAAGGTTGTGAAAGCCAATACTTCTTATGGGATTGATATCTATGAAGAGGCTATTGAGGGCGCTAGAGTGAATACGGAAGCGGCAGGACAGATTGTGCATTATATCAACAAGGATTATTTTGAGTTTGAACATGAATATCTTTTTGATGAAATAATAACGGACATGCCATTTGAAACTGGACATAAGGCAGCAGAGGAAATTGAAGAGATTTATCAGAAATTCTTCAAGAAGGCACATAAAGACTTGAATGGGGATGGAAGAGTGATACTCTATACACACAATAGAGATTATGTGGAAAAATATGCGAAGACTTCCGGATTCATAATATTGAAGCATGAAATTATTTTGGAAAAGGCAGGAACGGATCTTTATATTCTGGAAGTACAATAGTGGTAGATAAGTACCATTTACATGATTTTTGTACATGCTATACTAAATATACTACAAATATATTGGCAAAACAGCCGAAAGGCTGTGACGCAAAGCCATGGGTCTTCACCGAAAGGAATGACAGCCGGTTGCCTTACGAATCTATGATTCATTAGATTAAGCATCCGGAGTCGGATGCTTTTTTCGATTTATAGGAAATTGCATTTCCTATAAATCAAAAACACTGCGTGAGCATCGCAGTGGCGCGGATAATGAAGTTATTACTACGTAAACGCGCCACGCGAAAGAGTTTGCATGCAAACTCTTTGTTCTTATTAAAGAGGGAATTTATATGAGAGATACAAAAAAACAAATTCGAACAGCCGTGATTGGAGCGGCGGTCTTAGTCTTTTGCCTAATAGCGCTCTTGCTCGTACGTACAGAAGGAAAAGAGAATGCATTGGATATGCAGGCAGTGAATTCACAAGCAGCAGCGAACACAGCAACGGCAGAAAAATCTATACAGACAGAATCAATGACGGAATCAGAAACAGACCAGGACAAAGATCAAGAAGATATATTTCAGAATGTGGGACAGGAAAATACAGAAAACATGGAATCGCCTGCACAGAGTCAGATGGTTGAGCAGATAACGACAGGGAAAGAAAACATGCTGCAGTCCATTGAACCAAAGACAGAGCCAGAAAAGCAATCGCTGTCAGAAGATGATCTCAATCATGAACAGGCACAGTTGAATGCATCTACATATCGTTCTTATATCAATGAAGTCTATAGATTGATTAACAATGAGAGAACAGTAGCAGGTTCAGGAGCAGTTAGTCTGGACGACACACTGACAGTCATGGCATGTCATCGGACGGTTGAAAATGCAAAGAATGATTGGATGAAAGTCGAAGGCGGGCATCATGTCAGACCAAATGAACAGAATGCTTCATCTATTTGTACATATTATGGACAGAATGGAAGCTTCGGGGAAAATCTTGGAAGATATCAGGTGTCACCAGAAGAAATCGTTACGGGGTGGCATAATTCACAGGCGCATTTTAACTGTATGACCAATCCGAAGTATACCCGTGTTGGTATTGGAGTTGCTCAGGATTCAGAGGGGAACTATTACTGGGCAGCAATTTTTATGAACTAATATGTGAAATCTTATGATATGAATAGAATCCTCCATAAGAAAGTGTGGCAAATGACCAGACTGCTTATGGAGGATTTTTGTTGATTAGAAAGCAAAACTAAAGCATAACTAAAGCAAAACTTTGAGCCATTAGTGGATTCCTAAAAATACAGTCGTAGCAGGAGGCTATATATGAAAAACATAAATGGTTTTAATAACTACGTGATACAAAGCAGACAAGACGCATAATGTAGTAAAATATACTGTGTAGTATTGACATAAAAACCAAAAACGCATATAATTCTAATTATAGTTTGACAATCAAACTAGTACCTTCATGTGAGCTTGATTGTATTGGGCTCACTTAAATATAGTCGCAGCAGGAGATGAGATATGAAAGAATTATGGTTAGGAAGCAAATGTGCAGAGGTTCCGATTATTCAGGGCGGAATGGGTGTTGGTGTCAGTAGATCGTCATTAGCAGGAGCAGTTGCAGCACAGGGAGCAGTTGGAATTATATCTACAGCGCAGATTGGGTATGATGAAGCAGGATTCGAGCAGAATCAGCAGGAATGTAATCGAAAGGCACTGGTGAAGCATATTCAGAGGGCAAAGGAGATTGCAGGTGGAAAAGGTCTGATTGGTGTGAATGTTATGGTGGCATTAAAGCATTATCGAGAACATGTGCAGATTGCAGCTGAGGCAGGGGCAGATGTCATTATATGTGGAGCAGGACTACCAGCGGACCTGCCAAAGATTATAGAGGAACTGCATATGCCTGCAGATCAGCAGCCAGCAATTGCTCCGATTGTATCTTCTGCGAAAGCTGCTGGGTTGATCTTGAAAATGTGGGACCGACATTATGGAAAAACAGCAGATTTTTTTGTAGTAGAAGGGCCGAAAGCAGGAGGACATCTTGGATTCTCCGTAGACCAGCTGGAACAGTATGCACATCAACAGGATTATGATGGTGAAATTCTAGCAATATTAGAAGCAAAGAAAACATTTGAGGAAAAATACAGCAGGAAAATTCCAGTGATTGTGGCGGGAGGAATATTTACGGCAGAGGATATTGCCCATATAATCCAGCTTGGAGCAGATGGCGTTCAGATTGCAAGCAGGTTTGTGGCAACAGAAGAATGTGATGCTTCACTGGCATATAAGCAGGCGTATATTGATGCGAAGGAAAGCAATGTGCGGATTGTAAAAAGTCCTGTAGGGATGCCGGGGCGTGCGCTGAATAATACATTTATTCAAGAACTGGATGTTGCCCCGAAGAGAGTTACAAAGTGTTATAACTGTCTGGAAAAGTGCAATCCAGCACAGGTGCCTTATTGTATTACGGAGGCATTGATTCGAGCTGTAAAGGGCGATGTGGAGCATGGGTTGATATTCTGCGGAGCTAATGTTGGATGTATCAATCAGATTACCACAGTTCCTACACTGATTGAGGAATTGAAGCAGGGATTTATGCTGGCATGAACCACAGAAAATTGAGCTTCGCAGATTCATAAAAAAGACAAAGGAATGGGCGCATGTTGACATACTTTACCAAGTTGACAGAACTTTGCTATATCGTGTATAGTTGTAGAGAAAAAAACAGGGATACATTAAGATATAAGGAGCATGAGGCTGTCTATGAAGAACATTTTTGGGAAAGATAAGATACAACATGGAATATACAATCTTGCGAGATATTTAGAGACGTTTTTATCCGTTCTGCTGGCAATTGTCATCATTCTATTGGCAGGTAAGCTGGTGGTACAGATTTTTGATGTGGGATATCTGTGGAACGAAGCAGATGCATTTGCACATTTTCTGGAATCTGCCATGACACTTGCTGTGGGTGTGGAGCTGATTAAGATGTTATGCATCCATACACCAGAGACAGTGGTAGAGGTGCTGCTTTTTGCTATTGCAAGACAGATTGTGGTATCCCATTCGTCAATTATTGATACCATGATTGGAGTGGTATGTATTGCCATTCTTTTTGCCACAAGAAAGTTTTTATTCATGGCAAGTGATGACAAGAAGACCAATTAGTATTGAGATATGTAAGTGAATATATAAGACGTAGAGAGTGAAGTTTTAGTGATTTTAGAAAAACTTCACTCTCTTTTCTCATTTTCATCACAAATTACTTGTAATATTCGTATATAATATTAGAAAAATTACAATCAAAAATGTATCAATCGGGAATAGCTGTCAAAGCTATATTATTGAAACCACATGAATTACAACCGGCGAGGAGGTATGATTATGAATCCAGAAGCATTAACAATAGAGGCATTACCAGCAATTATCATTTTATCAGCATTTTTACTTGTGATGTTCAAAATCTTTGTAATCAATCATTTTATAATGATGAAAGAAACGAAAGAAGAAAAAAGTAAAAAAGGAAACGGCAAAGAGTGTACAGAATCAGGGAAATGTACTATATAGAGTGCTGCATGATATACTTAGCAAGTCGTAATCATCTGCAATAATGTAATTCACGTATATACAGGAATCAATATAGGGATATCCTTACAAAATATAAGATGAATGAATTGTCAGAATATTCAACATAAAACACACAATTAAATGATGAATTATGTATACACAATACAATAAACAGATATATACGGAAAATAAATTAAATTAATTGAAAAAGATATTGACAAGAGTTAAAATGCGTGATATTATAATGACATAAACAAGAGAGAGTACAGAGAATAAAAGAAAGGCAGGGTGATACCGTTGGAAATGTAACGTAAGTTCATCAATATGAAGTGATACTATATAAGGACTGAATAAAATAACTTAGCAGCTATCATAATAGAATAGTCACAAGTGGTGACAAGGAGATGCTAAAGACCACCAGAAACCGAATAGTCATATTGAACATTTATCACAATAATAATGCAAGGATCTTTGAACTGTGTAAAGAAACAGGAAGAAGAGATTTACGAACATATATATGATATGAAAATTGATGACCATGTGAGCATGAGTTGATTAGAAGTATATATGGAGAAATCTGAGAATGGACGGCATGGCAAGTCCAGAAATTCGAAACTTAGTATTATTCATATATTACCTAATATAATGGATATCGAAAAGGTATCAATATAAGTTATAAAGGATAATATATTTTATATAGGGAAACAGGAAGTTCTTATAAAATGTTCTAAGAAAGAGTAAGATCTAAGATAGAAGATGAGGTAATATAAGAAATAATAGTTTTCATATGAAATATCGATGAAGATAACGAAGCATTCTAGTGATTGCGAACGATGAATGAAAGTTATTAAGAAATCGAAGAAGGGTAAATAACAAAGTGAATAAATCTTATATTTAACGGCCGTTGTATCAGAAGTGAAGTTGATATAACGGTCGTTTTGATGTACCGTGGTTCCATTATTATCCAGTGCTGGAAACCGCACTTTGTATTTATTTAAAAACCTAAAGAAAAGGTATTGATTTTCTTTACATCTCATGTTAGCATAATCCTTGTCAGTATTGTTATGAATTTGTCAATCATCAAATGTGTGAATATTTTCTTATGTAATTGGACATACATTTAGAAAGACATTTTTTTTATAACATACTATGTATACAATGTACAAACAAAAGTACAATCGTTTAATGAAAGTAAAATCACAATATATTTAGAAGAAAGTCTAAGAACAGGTTTGGGATTTGCTTTAACAAAGAAGGAGGACATTATGTTACAGAAGGAACAGTGGAATGGTTTCGAAGGTAGACTTTGGAAAGAAGAAATCAATGTAAGAGACTTCATCCAGAATAACTACAAGCCATACGATGGTAATGAAGAATTTCTTGAAGGACCTACAGAAGCTACTAACAAGCTTTGGGGAAGACTTCAGGAATTACAGAAGGAAGAAAGAGCTAAGGGCGGCGTATTAGAGTGCGAAACAGAAGTTGTTGCTGGACTTACAGCTTACGGCCCTGGATATATAGATGAATCATTAAAGGATCTTGAAAAGGTTGTTGGTATTCAGACAGATAAGCCATTAAAGAGAGCATTCATGCCTTACGGCGGAATCAAGATGGCTGAAGAAGCTGCTAAGAACTACGGTTATGAGACAAACCCAGCTTTCCATAAGATCTTTACAGAGTATCATAAGACACACAATCAGGGTGTATTCGATGCTTATACTCCAGAGATGAGAGCTGCTCGTCACAGCCATATCATCACAGGTCTTCCAGATACTTATGGTCGTGGACGTATCGTCGGCGATTACAGAAGAGTTGCTCTTTACGGTATTGATTACTTAATGGAGCAGAAGGCTAAGGATCATGCTAACACTGGTTGTGGAACAATGACAGATGATATCATTCGTCAGAGAGAAGAAATCTCAGATCAGTATAAGGCATTAGCAGGAATGAAGAAGATGGCTGAAAGCTATGGCTATGATATTTCACAGCCAGCTAAGGATGCTCGTGAAGCATGCCAGTGGTTATACTTCGGATACCTTGCAGCTATCAAGACTCAGAACGGTGCAGCTATGTCAGTTGGTCGTGTATCTACATTCCTTGATATCTATATTCAGAGAGATATCGAAGCTGGAAAGTTAACAGAAGTAGAAGCTCAGGAATTAATCGATCATATGGTTATGAAGTTCAGAATGGTTAAGTTCGCAAGAATTCAGTCATACAACGAATTATTCTCAGGAGATCCTACATGGGCTACTCTTGAAGTTGGTGGTACAGGTATCGATGGTCGTTCAATGGTTACAAAGACTGACTACAGATTCCTTCATACACTTGAGAACATGGGACCTTCACCAGAACCAAACTTGACTGTACTTTACTCAGCTAAGCTTCCAGAAGCTTTCAAGAAGTATGCAGCTAAGATTTCTGTTGATACATCTTCAATCCAGTACGAGAACGATGATGTTATGAAGATCACATGGGGCGATGATTACTCAATCTGCTGCTGTGTATCAGCTACACAGACAGGTAAGGAAATGCAGTTCTTCGGAGCTAGAGCAAAC
>JAQUVV010000299.1 GCA_028693195.1 Lachnospira sp. | reverse complement strand
TTTTTTGGCTATCTTGTCAACTACTTTTTGTAATATTTTTTAAGTTTTTGGCACAAAAAAATAGTGGTCTTCCACAATGGGAAACCACTAAAATTATATTGAATTAAGCCTAACTAAATGGCATTGCATATTTTTTCAATCACAGTTAGTGTAACAGGCTCGTTGTTTGTCATTTTTGCCATCGTACATGAACTCATACCCGTCATTTTACGAATATCACCTTTTTTCATCCCTTTATCAATCATCAATTTCCATAAATTATTATAACTAATTGCCATCTTTATCCCTTTCCTTCAACATATGCCAATTAACTATTGATGCTATAATTTTACCTCTAATTGATGATTATTACAATCTGAATATTCAAACCAAATCTCTGTTGTTTCAAATCGAACTGTTGTTTTCACCCTCTAAATACACTTTTAGCCAGATTTTACATGCAGTGTAAAATCCGGCTAATTCTTACTCGTTATTCCTCTTCATATTCTGTTAGTTTCTCTTCATCTTTTCTTCGTATTAATGCCGAGACATCTGATATCAATAGCAGCAATTGAGCTACAGCTAATGCAAACAATCCTGCTTTTCCAACACTTACAATTTTGTTATCTCCCTTTTCCTTTGCCTCTTTAATAGTGTTACTTAGCACGACAATTAACCCAATACTTGTTAATCTCTGCAAATTTCTATTGATTGCTCTATTCTCTTCATAAATATCCTTCAAAATCTTTTCGTTCTTCATCATCATTCCTCCATTTTTACATTTCTTCTGCTGCTCTTGCTGGTGTAAACATAGCATACACCTTATCTCGGAAGTCCATCCGCTTTATTTCTCTCCGAAACAAATGTTTATTCCAGTTTTCATCGTTTGCTACATCAGCACCTTTAATCCAGCCGATAAGCCGACGATAGATACTCCATGTATTTTTTCCTTCTATATGATGATTGTGCCAAAGTATCTGTCATGTTAATGTGACTTGAAATAAAATAATAAAAAATCTTGTATCACTCTCATCAGTTCCTGAGTAGTGACACAAGTTTTTCTTAATCTTCGTATTTGTGCAATGCCTTCTCTAACTCAGACACTACCTCCAACTTTAGATTCTCCGGTGCAATCACCTTAAACCAATTTCCATATTGAAGAAACCAGCCAATTAAAGTCACGCTATTCATCTTTGTAAATGAAGCCCTGTACAGACCATTTTTTTGTTTGCGCACCTTTATATCTTTACCTGCGAAATCATACAGAATTGCATTCATTGCGGGATCTGGTTCATATTCCACTTCAATTCTAACTGCATCACCAGAATAATGATTTACACTTTCCTCAATATAATTCTGGATAAACATTTCTGGATTCGGACCGACCTTTTCTTTTGCATCGATGGCATATTCATCCGAAATACAAAGATTTAAAATACGATCCAGACGATAATGTGTCAGTCCCTCATGGTTATCATGGGAACCAATCAGATAGTAGTTGTTACTTGCCCAGTAAATCATATACAAGTTCAGTTTATATACTTTCCCGTTTCTTCGAAGCACTTTTTCCATATCATTTGTAATCTCAGTATACTGGAATTCTATCTTTTTATGAAGAAACATTGCTTCAAGCATCATCTCTATATATTGTCCAATCTCAACATCTACCTCAGAACAATTCTTTACCGGTCGTATCATATGCGAGAATCTGCTTCTCCCTCTATTACTTGTCAGTGCAAGCAGTTTTTCTCTTATCTCAACTGTTTCTTTCTCGGATACACATTTCGCCTGTTGCACTGCGTCCATCATTATTTTGATTTCCCAGTCATCAAAAGCATGTTTCTCCATGTACCAGCCTTTTCTTTTGTCCTTGCATTGTGTAATCTGATATCCGCAGTACTGAAGCATGCTGATATCACGATAGATAGAACGTCTGTCAATATCCCCAAGTGTATATTTACTATCCAGTTTTTCCACAATCTGGCTGGCATTCATCGGGCTTTTATCATCAGTTGATTCCATAATCTGAAGCACTCTGATTAGCTTCTCTTTTCTCTCTGTTGCCATATATCCACCAGCTTTCCTAATATTTCACCTTGTTCTTTCTATCTTTATCAAGTTGATATAAAATCTTATCAATATATTCGAACTCAGCTTCCGGTAGTATTTCTGTATTAAACTTATAGCATTTCTCAATGTAATCCAGATACAACTCCATATATTTCTGGTTCTTATCCTTTCCATGATACTCAGGTAATTCTTCACCGGTAAGCTCACGATATGCACGTTGATCAATTATTGGGAAAAAATCAGGATAATAGAAATGCAATATGGTACTTGCCATAGCTATCTTTATTCCTTTCGATTCAAGCAACTCAATAATTACTAACTCAACATCTTTACTCTCGACTGCTTCTAAGGGATGATGTATCTTTTCTCTTAAGCCATGTATTTCCATAATTGTTTTGTCCTGTATCTGCACAGAACGATTTAACTTCCACAATACAATCTCATTAATCAAATCTCGATTTCTGTCATAATCTGTAGAATCTATTTCTTGAGCTTTCTCTTTTATCTGTAGATCTGATTCATACAAATATTGATTCAGAATATCCTTATAATTCATATCTTTATCCTTTCGTCCATCACCGTTTTAGAGAATCCAGTATTCGTAATGCCTGAATATTTCTGTATTGTCCTGCTCCTGTACTTCTTTCATCAGGTTCATAACATTTTCAGGTAATGTATTTTTTATCCAATGCCATTTAGATAAACATTTTTTAGATAAAAATAGTATATCACATTTTACAGAATGATAAGAATAGTGTTTAGTTAAAAATCAAGGAGTGTGAAGAGATGAATTTTGAACTCTAGGTGAG
>JAQUVV010000060.1 GCA_028693195.1 Lachnospira sp. | reverse complement strand
GATATTTGTCATTGTTTTATATATTGTATTCTATAACCGCATTTTCGCAGTGACCTTTGATGAGAATTTCATGAAGGCAACAGGCTTGAAAGCGGAGCGGTATAACCTGCTGATTGCAATCGTTATCGCTGTGATTATTGTATTAGGAATGAATCTGGTTGGCTCCCTATTAATTTCTGCACTGGTGATTTTCCCAGCATTATCAGCTATGAGAATGATTGAGAATTTCAAGGGTGTTGTGATTTGCTCAGCAGTGATTTCGGTGTGTTGTGCATTTGCAGGAATGGTAATTTCTATACTTTGCTCTACACCAGTTGGATCGACCATAGTTGTGGTTGATATAGTGGTATTTGCCATATGCAGTGTGATTGGCAAAATAATAAGATAGTACGTGTGGATTGCTTGATTAAAATGTGTGAGAATGGAGAAAAGCGTGAAAAAATCAATGATAAGATTCGGGGCTTTAGCAGTATGTGTACTTCTTCTATCTGGCTGTGTGAATCCGACGAAACATTTGACATCTGTAGTTGAGAATGGAAGCAGCGATGTGTTGGAAAGTACAGAAGTGGAAACCAATGGGGAGGATGCAAAAGATGGACAGAATCAAACTGCTGGAGCGAGTCAGATAGGTACAAATAATCAATTACCAACAGTGAATATTGGAAAAACAGAAATCGATTTGACGAAGATGGGTAAAGATATGGTTTACGCCACAGTCTATCAGTTGATGGTCAATCCTGACAGCTATGAGGGAAAGACAATACATTTAAAAGGAACCTACTATGCGGCATGGGTTGAAGAAAATCAGAAATATTATCATTATGCCATTATTGCAGATGCGGTGGGATGCTGTTCTCAGGGAATGGAGTTTGTCTGGGGAGATGGCAGTCATGTTTATCCAGATGAATATCCAGCAGAGGATACAGAGGTAGAGATTACAGGTGTATTTGAGACATATCAGGAACCGGGTGATTCTAACTTGTACTGTAGATTGGCGGATGCCAAGCTGGTGGTAAAGTAACAAGTAAATGCTACAGTTAGGGAAATGAGTATAAAATATGTAGTTTTTTAACAGTATCAGTATATAATGTATTTATATACGTACAAGAAGACAGATGAATACCATTATGCCAGCAGTGAAGATTATGAAGGAACAGGGCGGTGGCTGTATCATTAATACAAGTTCCATGGTCAGCTTTTCAGGACAGCCAGGTGGTGTGGCATATCCAACCAGTAAGTCGGCAGTCAATGCTATGACTTGGTCACTGGCAAGAGAGCTGGGACCTAGCAATATTCGAATTAATGCAGTTGCACCTGGAATTACCAAGACAGATATGGTGGCAGCACTTCCAGATCAGGTGATTCAGCCAATGATTCAGAGAATTCCGCTTCGACGTATTGGTGAGCCAGAAGATGTTGCCAATGCATTTGTATTCCTTGCAAGCGACATGGCAAGCTATGTGACTGGTGAGATTTTATCAGTGGATGGTGCCATGAGGTCATAGGAAGGCAGGAGAAATCAAGGATTATTATTTTTAAATGAAGCAAGGGACTGGTACTGGGACGACAGAGACCTCAATCAGATGAGGGTAAAGAAGTTAACAACCACTGAAAAATGGAATAAGCCGGGATATCAGGACATTTATCTGTATGGAACCAATTATGTGGATCCAACGGAAGCACTTTATAACAGGATTAGTAAGTATATGGATGCTTCGATGGTGGATTATGATGCATTCTGTCAGGGAAAACAGATCTTGGTCTTTCTGCGTGATGAGCTTAATGATGGAGAGTATGACCAGACCATTCAGCCGGGAACACAGATGAAGTTCCAGTATTACAGATTACCGGTTACAAAAACTTCTACAAATCAAAACGAGGAGGAGTCAGACGAGGAACCACCTGAGCCATTATTCCCGTACGAGGATAAGATTCAGGAGTTAAGTGCAGAAAAGTTTTACAGGGATGTGGTAATCAAACAGGGGAATTCCACGAGCTCTTACACAGAAGCAACGAACGCGGCAAAAACAGAGGAATATCAAAGAGCCTACTATGAGATGAACTATGCACCATGTGTCACTGCTCAGGTGGCAGGGGTGGTTTACCTAAACGATGAGATTAAGGAAGAGTTGAGCGATATTATTCCGAACTTTGCATATTATACAGCAATTGCATCTACGGAGCTTGGAAAAGAGGCTGTCCAGAAGCAGAATGAACTGATTCAGAGGTTCTTTACGGAAGAAGAGCTTGAGGGGCAGGGACTCAGTTATGAATTCCATTACAATCAGATGACAGCAACCTATACATTAGATGCATCCTACTCTGCGACAGATAATATCCTGAAATCATACTTTAATGTGAATAACGTGGTATTCTCCGCATCGGCAGCAGATAAGGAGAAATATAGAACCAATACATTAAATGCGATTCTGCAGTATGGAATTACAGCGATTGCAGCCATTGTAATTAACATCCTCATTTACTCAATTCTGACTCGTAACAGGCTGGAGCTACGAAGAAGAAAGCTACAGATTCTGGTGCAGTATGCGATTTGCAGGAGAGTGATTCGGAAAATGTAGGAAAGCGCAATATGAATTAAGAAATACGCGGTCAATGATAAAACAAAATCATTGACCGCGTATTTTTAGTAGCTACCACATTTTTCAATGACACCACAGCCAATCTTTTCACCGGAATTCCCAGAGGGCTGGGAGGTGAAATCATCGGGAGCACTGTGGATAATAATGGATTTGTTGATGATTTCTTCAGGAGAAAAGCGGTCTGTATAAAAGAAGGAGTATGCATAGCCGTGACTGCCAAGAAGTGGAGGCAGGTCACCGGCGTGATATGGATGGGGAGCTTCTTCGGGATTATAATGCTCGCCAGTCTGGTCGAAAGGAATGTCACAGTTTCCATTTTCATGAATATGAAGTCCGTAGAAACCACTGTCAATAGGAGAACCTTCTGCGTCAGGCAGCCCGTTTACTTCAACCTCAATCCAGACGCCAGAGGATGGATTAGCATAAAATGTGGCTTTGCCACGAAGGTGAGAGAAGGCACTGTTTCCTTTTATTTTAGCGCATGCGAAAGGAATCATAGATATACGTCCTAAAAGGGGTTATTATAAGATATGTGGAATACCACTGTTTTGTGAAAAAATATCTGAAACATACATTTAACTATTGCAATGCGTATATAAAAATGCTATTATGATATTGTTATAACAGAGATATTGGTATTGGCAAATATTTGCACGAAATTCATTTTGGTCAAGAAATAAATGACCAGTCATTGCTGATTCAGGCAATCATTCAACAAAGTAACTGAATAGAAAATCATAAGGAGGATATGCGGTTGGCAGATGAAGTAGCAGAGAAAAAGAGGAGTAAACGGGTACATGCCATATATGATAGGATTTTCAAACGTTTGATGTCATTATCAGAGAAAGTGGTAATTGCATTTATAAATGGATTGTATGGAACGGACTACTCGTTAGACAGCATTGTTACATATGTTTCAACAGAAGGTGTAAAGGATGACCTGTCAGATACAATGTCTGACGTGATGGTTACAATTGATGGAGAGCATACTTATCATATGGAAGCACAGATGAGTATGGATGAAACCATGGTGTTTCGAGTATTTGAGTATGGTTATATGAGAGCGGATAAGAGCAAAGGAAACAATGTATTGTCATTTCCTGAGCCAAAGATTATATACCTGTATTCTCCAGAAGAAATACCTGATGAATACATTTTATTGTTGAATTTCCAGGGGCAAGGAACATTTGAATATAAAGTAAAGACATTTAATTTTATCCGAACATCGCTAGAGGAATTGAATCAGAAGAGGATGATTTTGTTAATTCCGTTTGAATTACTACGAATGCGAAAAATTCTAGAGAAGGACAGATGTCATGAGAACCTAGAAGTATTGAAAAAGCTGTTGATGAATGATATAATTGGCACCATAGATGATAACCTGAAAGCAGGAAATATAGAAATGTCTGATGCCAATCAGTTAAAGGATTTGACGGTAAAGCTGTACAGACATCTCTATGCGAACTATGAAGAGATGGAGGTGGATGGTGTGAATGAGCTGTTAGAGGGTGCGCTGGAAACGGATTTTGATATATTGATTAAAGAATACGAACAGAAAATCAAGGATTGTGAAAAACAGGTAACAGAACAGGTAACACAGCAGATGACAGAGAAGATGCAGTGCCAGATGGAAGAGAGTATTGCAAGAATGCTACGTCAAGGGGTGTCACACGAGAATATTCAGGAGTGGCTCATGGTTAATGAAGATCAGATTGTGGAGTGCGAGAAAAAGTTATAATACAAGTGGGTAAATAGTGAAAAGGAGTAGAGAGTTCAAGCAAAAGGAATCTCTATTCCTTTTATTAATTGTGTGATATTATTTACTATAATTGAGAGAAGATGAGATTTTTGTGACAGTTCAGTGCTGGAAATGTATCATTGGGAGCTTTTCTATTTTTTATAATAGAATTGATGATAAGATATAACCATAAGAAGGTGATAGATTCTTAATGATGCATAAGGAGGGAATGGCCATGAAAAAACCAGAAACGTATCTTGTATTAAATGCACCAGAGTTTGAGGGCTATGGAACAGGATCTGGTCATTATGATGAAGCGGCAGAAGCAAAGGATCGGAAAGAGAATGCTCTTCACTTAATGATTATGATGGTGGGAATTATATTCTGTTTGGGAGTTACTACATTTTTAGCTGGCAAAGATCTTATTTATTACGTGAAGGGAACGAAACAAACAGTTGCATGTAATCCGTCCAACAGAACGGTAGGATTTCAGGCACCGGATGGAAAGACTTACACAGTTGATATATCTTGGGCAATGACAGATGAGAATACCATAGATATCTATTACATGGGAACAGATTATGCAGATGCAATGGTCATGACCAATGTGACGTTGTGGATTTGTTGTTATGTAGTATTTGGAATTTTATTTTTCGTGGTGTTACACTTTATTCTAAAGAACCTGAAGCCGAAGAGGCATGCGGTGTGAATTTTATAGAATTAGCGAAACATAAGAAATTGATAGAGGTTGGAGGCAGCATATGACAATTAGCCTGATATTTTGTCTGTGTGTAGTTCTTTTACTGGTGGCATGTGTTGTGACATTGCTGCTGACTATGAGAAAGATGCAGACAAGACAGAATGATATGGAAGAACGAATTCAGCAGATGAATGAGATGAATGCGAAGCTGCGGTCAAATCGACATGATTATCTGAATAACATGCAGATTGTATATGGAATGGTTGAAATGGAGGAATACGAAGAACTTCATGCATTCTTAGAACCCATGTATAAGGATATGATGAAGACCAGTAAGGCGTTAAAGACGGCGATACCTGCGGTAAATGCATTACTTATGGCAAAAGCTTCCGAGGCGGAGAAGCAGGGGGTGGATTTCTACATAGAGGTGAAGTCGAATTTAAAGAAGCTTACGATTTCTGACTGGGAGCTGTGCAGAATTTTGGCCAATCTAATAGACAATGCAATGCGGGCGGTGAGCGAACAGGAGAAGGGCCGGATCTTAGTAGATATCAATGAAGATGCAAAGAACTGCATTTTTACCATAACAGATAATGGAGTGGAAATTCCAGAAAATATTAGGGGAGAAATCTTCAAACAAGGGTTTACTACAAAGAAGCAGGATGGTCATGGAATGGGACTCTACATTGTGTCTAGACTGGTAGAGAAGAATGAAGGGAAGATTGAACTGCGAACAGAGCAGGGAGAGAAAGCATTTCAGGTAACATTTCCGAAAGGAGGTAGCGTATGAGTACAGCAATGACAATAGGGATTATTCTTCTGATTGCTGGTTTTATTCTGGTGGGCATTGAAATGTGTATTCCAGGATTTGGAGTGTTTGGAATCAGTGGAATCAGCTGTCTCGTCATTGGGATTTTTCTGACAGCACAGAGTATAGAGCAGGGAATTATGTTCACCATTATCGTAATTGTAATTCTCGCAGTGATGCTGACGCTGATGATGCTGATTGTGCATTCCCGAAAAGTGATTTCACCAATGATTTTAAATGATGAGATGAAGAACAATCCAGAATACATAGACGAAGAGGATTTGGAGTATCTAGTATCAAAGGAAGGAGTTGCAATTACAGATTTAAGACCTCTCGGAAAAGGGGATTTTGATGGGATTCAGCTAGATGTGAAATCCGATGACGGTAAGTTTATCAAGCATGACAGTAAGATCCAGATTGTGAGAGTAAAGGATCATGTGTTATCAGTGAAGAGTCTGTAGAGAAATTATGTTTAGATGTGGTACAATGAATAAAGTTGGAAATAGGAGGGATTGATATGGTAGTAAAGTTTATTATTTTAGGGATTGTGTGTTTACTGATTGTGCTGTTCTTTGCGTTCGTGCCAGTGGGATTGTGGATTTCAGCAGTGGCAGCAGGAGCAAAGGTCGGTATTTTTAATCTGGTTGGTATGAGATTAAGGAGAGTAAAACCAGGAAGAATTGTATTCCCATTAATTAAGGCAACCAAAGCTGGATTGAATGTGAAGGTAAATCAGCTAGAAGCACATTATCTGGCTGGTGGTGATGTTGATAGTGTGGTAAATGCATTGATTGCGGCGGAGAGAGCTGGAATTGATATGACATTTGAACGCGCATCGGCAATTGATTTGGCAGGACGAGATGTATTTGAAGCGGTGAAAATGAGTGTAACACCTAAGGTTATAGAGACAACTGCAGTATCGGCAGTTGCTCAGGATGGTATTGAACTGTTAGTGAAGGCAAGAGTTACGGTTCGAACCAACATTGACAGATTGATCGGTGGAGCAGGAGAAGAAACAGTTCTTGCAAGAATTGGAGAAGGTATTGTTACGACAGTAGGTTCTTCTGTTTCTCATAAAACTGTATTAGAGAATCCAGATGGAATTTCTAAGGTTGTTTTGGATAAGGGCTTAGATTCTGGAACCGCTTATGAAATCATTTCCATTGATATTGCAGATATTGATATCGGAAGAAATATCGGTGCACAGTTGCAGACTTTACAGGCAGAGGCAGATAAGAATATTGCACAGGCAAAGGCAGAGGAACGTAGAGCCATGGCGGTTGCCTTAGAGCAGGAGATGAGAGCAGAAGTTATTAAAGCGGAGGCGAAGGTTCCAGAGGCTATGGCAAATGCATTGAACAGTGGAAATATCGGTGTTCTTGACTATTACAAGCTACAAAATGTATTAGCAGATACAGACATGAAGAAGAATATTGGTGGTGGAATTACAGATTATGTAAAAACAAAGAAGGATAAACCCGGACTATAATCAGAAGAGATGTTAGAGAAATCATCTGATACGGCAAAACACAATATGAGGCAGGTATAAACATGATTGAAGTAATGGTGATTGAGGATGAACAACATATTCGAAGGCTGTTAGGAAAGATGATAGAGAAGGTAGACGGATTTGCGGTTGTGTCAGAAGCTTCCACAGTCAGTGAGGCAGAGGAAAGCTTTCACAGACATCCGGTAGATGTAGCATTTGTGGACATTGATTTGAATGGTGAAAGTGGATTGGACTGCGCACGAGCGCTGTGTGACATCAGTCCACAGGTGAAAATTATCTTTGCGACGGCTCATAGTGAATATATGGCAGATGCATTTGAAATCTATGCTTTTGATTATCTCGTGAAGCCTTTTAATCTGGAGAGGATTACAAGAACACTGCATCGGATTCAGGAGTTGGCAGCATCCAGTGGTTCAGAAAAGGAAAAGCAAGGGTCAGAATGTGAGATTCATGGGAAAAAGAATGAGTCGCATCAGAATACGACAGGAACCCAGGAGGTTGAGGAAGAGGAGATTCTGCAGGAGCCTGTTTCAAAGGAAAGACAGTACAAGGATAAGCTGGCAATAAAGGGAAAGGAAGAGATTCTTTTTGTTAATGTGCAGAGTATTCTTTTTATTGAACGAATCAATGGAAGTACGAGAATCGTAACGACGGAGGGGACATACAACACCAGTATGTCTCTTTCGGACGTATATGAGAAGTTGAATCCGAATACATTTATGCGTAGTCATCGATCTTACATTATTAATACTTCAAGGATTGAGAAGCTGACTCAGTATGGACGATGGACTTATTCGATTGCTTTTCAGAATGCGAAAGAAACGGCTTTGATGACTCATGAAAATTATGAGAAATTGAAGGAAATGTTTTAGCAGACGCTAAAGAAATTGATAGGCATAATTTCGTGAAAATATGAGATATGTGACAATATAAATTTACCTGCATATCATTAGAATCAGGAGAATCATTGATATGGAATATACGCACGTAACACATACATTTGAACCAATCTATGACAAGAATTCTAGAGTTCTGGTTCTTGGGTCTTTGCCGTCGGTAAAGTCCAGGGAGCAGAACTTCTATTATGGACATCCTCAGAATCGGTTTTGGAAGGTGCTGGCAGCAGTATGTCATGAAAATACGCCAGTGACCATAGAGGAAAAGAAAGATTTTTTATTGAAGAATCATATTGCAGTATGGGATGTAATTGGGGAATGTGATATTATAGGGTCATCAGACAGTTCCATTAAGAATGTTGTTCCAAATGACATTCGCAGGATATTGGATGAAGCCAATATTGAAGTGATTTGTGCCAATGGAGATAAGGCGTATCAGTTGTTTTTGAAGTATTGCAAGGAAGAGCAGCAACCACCGGTGGTGAAGCTTCCGTCTACAAGTCCGGCAAATGCGGCTTATACAGTGGAACGATTAGTTCAAAGCTGGGAAAATGTTATGAGAGGGGAATGATATGTTAGCGACAACGCTTTGCTATATTGAAAAAGATGGACAGTATCTGATGCTGCACCGCACCAAGAAGGAACACGACTTGAATGAAGGGAAGTGGATTGGAATTGGTGGGAAGTTTGAAGAAAAAGAGAGTCCAGAGGAATGTCTCCTGCGAGAAGTATGGGAAGAAACGGGATTGACGCTAACCGATTATACCTTTCGCGGAGTGGTCACATTTGTATCAGATCAATGGGAAACAGAGCAGATGTTTCTCTATACGGCATCCGCATTTACTGGAGAGATGATTGAATGCAATGAAGGAGATTTGAAGTGGGTTTCGAAAGCACAGGTTATGGAATTGAATCTGTGGGAGGGAGATAAGCTTTTTCTACCATTATTAATGGAAAGTGAAGAATTCTTTACCATGAAGTTAAGCTATGAAGGTGATTTGCTGGTGGAAGCAGTGAAAGATGGAAAAGAAAATTTATTGTAGAAAATCAGATGATATAGACAAAGGATAATAAGAGTGAAAAACGATGATATACATTATGAGACATGGGAAAACAGATTGGAATGCGAAACATAAGTTACAGGGACGGACAGATATACCGCTAAATGAAGATGGTAGACATATGGCAGAAGAAGCCAATAAAGAATATGGAGATGTTCATTTTGATATATGCTACTGTTCTCCGTTACTTCGAGCAAAGGAAACAGCAGAAATTGTATTGAGGGGACGTGATGTTCCGATTGTAGTGGACGAACGTTTGACAGAGATGGGATTTGGTACATATGAAGGAATTGAAAATAGTTTTGAGATTCCAGACTGCCCTATTAATGAGCTGTTCCATCATCCTGAAAGTTATCGACCAGTCGAAAAGGGAGAGAGTTTGGAAGAATTGTATGCAAGAACAGGTGCGTTTATAAAGGAGAGAATTGAACCAGCAATTGCGCAGATGCAAGATGTTTTAATTGTTGGACATGGAGCCATGAATTCAAGTATCATCTGTCAGATGAAGAAAGTTCCTATTGAGAAATTCTGGAGTGCTGGATTAGCTCAATGTAAATTAAAAGAACTAGTGTAAAATAAGGGCATCGCAGAGAAAACTGCTGACGCCCTTTAAAACACTTGTCATAAATATCATAGATGATTTTGCTCCCAGATACAAATGGGAAACACTGGAACTTATTTCGTGTATTTTAATACAAAACTGTCAAATATAAATAAATCGAACTTGTCTTTCGCATTCTCGTAGTCCTTCTGGCTTTTAATCGTCCATGCAACAGATAAGGCACCAAGCTTTCGACATACATTTCGTGAGAAATTACCAGCATCAGGGTGATTATAAGCTATAAAATCAGGTCTGGTGAGGAAGTTCGTCAGCAGGAAGGAAAGAAGCTTATACCCGAACTTCTGGTAGTCAGGGTCTTTCCAGTATTCCATACAGAGCTGTCCACGAATGATGTCGGGACGATGTTTTTTATACCATATCAGTGCATATGGATGGAAACATTCGATACAGTATGGACCCTTATAATTCTTTAAATGTTCATTCCCGATTTCACAGACTTTCGTCTGAGGAACATCCAATTTATATTCAATAATCAATGGAACCTTTCCGTCGACTGTCTTTAAAACCTCTGCAAATGTAGGAATGGTGCAGGAAGAATTGGCAAGATGCATGTTCTGAAGTTCTTCTAATGTATATTCCCAGACGTTGCCATCAACTCCACACATTCTTTTTAATGAAGCGTCATGAAACACAACAGCAATGCCATCTTTGCTAAGCTGTACATCCAATTCGATTCCGTAACCATTTGCAACGGCTTTCTGGAAAGCGGGAATAGAATTCTCTGGAGCATCCGTGTTGTTATCGAAGAGCCCCCGGTGTGCATAATGAACGCCGAAAAGTGCGGAACGATCTGGCTTATGAATCATTCGCGGCGCCACAAGAAAGAAATAAAGCAGAATCAGACATAGAAGAACGATTCCGATGATAATTAATGCAGTCATATGTAATATTGCCTCCGTATAAAATTAATAGATGTGTGGTCATACTTTGTACAGTGTACCAGAATGTCACAGAATTATCCAAACCTATATTCATGAATCAACGTATCCAGATTTAATGAAATCCGAACCTTCCGACCAGTCATAAAGTATCTTAGTCCTCTATATCAAAATTTTCAAGTACACTTTTCTTTTTCTCTGGTTTGGAGTCTCCGTGCTTTACACAAAGCATGGTGCAGAATGCAAGAACTGAGAAAACAACGGCGTATGGAAATAGTGTACGGTAGGACACATGCTCTAACAGAAATCCAGATAGGATTGGTGTGATAACCTGTGCTGCCATGGAAAATGTATAATAAAGACCAGTATACTTACCAATATCTCCGTTGGCGCTGATTTCAACAACCATAGGCAGAGAATTGACATTAATAGCTGCCCATGCAAATCCAATGATTCCAAAGAAGATGTTCATGGTAAAGTTGTAATGACTGTAAAATGCTGCGCCCAGATAGCATAAGGTCAGCATGGCGACACCAATTAATATAGTCTTTTTACGTCCGATTTTACTGGAGATGATGCCGATTGGAATATAGCTGATGATTGCAGCAATGGTTGCGACCATCAGGCAGTTGGCATATCCACCATTCTCTAATCCCCACACATGAGTTGCATATCTTGAAAATGCAGTGGTGACTGCATTATATGCAATAAACCATAAGGCGATGGAAATCAGCATGAATATCAGACTGCGCTTTACATCCTTTGGAAGCTGAGCAGTGGATTTTGGCCCATCATCAAAGGTTTCATCCTCATGAATCATATTACTGCGCAGCTTGTTTTCTTTGATCGTAAGAAATAGAATTACCACACAGACAATCATTAAAATTCCAATGGAAAGAAACAGAGGTAGATAGTCTGGTGTTGTACCACTTCCGACCAGTGTCTTAATCATAATCAATGCAAATACGCCACCGACAGCACCCATCAGGTTAATCACTGCATTTGCCTTGCTTCGAAGAGGCTTTGGAGTCAAGTCAGGCATTAGGGCAACGGCTGGTGAGCGGTAGAGTCCTAATGAGAGCAGAACAGCAAATAAAGCGATTACAAATAATACAAGATTCGTAGAACGGTCAGCGATTGGAAGTATCATCATGAACACAAAGGAGCATGCAGTTCCAATGAGAATGAATGGCATTCTTTTTCCAATAGGAGTATCCACTTTATCAGAAAGCGAGCCGAATAAAGGAAGAAGAAATAATGCAAGTACATTGTCGGCTGCCATGATGACTCCAGTAACAGTTTCTCCAAGATGAAAGGTTTCCTTTAGAATCAAAGGGATAATGTTGTCATACATTTGCCAGAATGCACAGATGGACAGGAATGCAAGACCGATAAAAAAGGTACGTTTGTAGTTTAGTTTCATAAGATGCTCCTCCGAGATTATATTTGCAATACGGTTCAGAATCTGATGAATATCCTTGCAAAAGGGAAAACTGCCATGCAATATGGATATTCTGCGACTCATTTAGATAGCATCAGTATAACATATATATTTGTATGAATGGAATATATATTCATAAGAAATACATGTAAAGCTATGTGAAGAGCACGTAAAATATCAGAATCACAGCATCAGCTTCACAGCCAGATATAGATTCACAGCGTCGCGAAAGGCACGGGGATTATAACCGGTTAACCGTTCAATACGGTTTAGCTTATATTGTAGTGTGTTTTTGTGTAAAAATAACTGTTCAGCAGTGGCCTTTAATGACATGTCTGTGGAAAAGTATGTTCTTAGAAGTTCCAGATCCTCTTGAGACAATGAAGAAAGGGTCTTCTGAAGATAAATCCTTTTCACATCATCTGAAACGCTTCCTAATAAAATCTCTAAGTCTAAATCATCAAAGAGAGCAATATTGGATTCTCCAGTCAGACTATGAATAGCAATCTGGGCAGAGCCATAGGAATGATGCTGCTTTGTAAGCGCACAGGCAGGACCAATCCCAATCTGGAGGAGCTTCTTGTAATTTTTTGCAAGGGTCGTGAAAATGTAATTCCAATGCAAAAACTGCGCATCAGGTAAAATTAATACATATTCGTTTGGAAAGTTGAAGGTATATAAACTGGCAGAAATATGGTCAAAGGTCAGATAAATGTGATTTTCAATCATGGATAGATTCGAGAGATTGTATCTAGAATCCAGTTTTATCAGAATCGTGCGATATTGATCGTTTATGTGAAGTTTTTGTTCATTTAAAACATCCATGAGATAGTCATGGTTGATTTCGGTATTATCGATTAAGGCGCGAATAATATAATTCAACTGATTTTTCTTGCCAAAGTTTACAGAATCTATTTCCTGCTCTCGTAGAA
>JAQUVV010000298.1 GCA_028693195.1 Lachnospira sp. | reverse complement strand
TACGAATTTTTTTGACTCTCTCAACGATCAAGTCACCCATCTGTGTTGTTGAGCACTGTGCCATACCCTCAGACATGATATCGATTGTTCTGTAGTTTTCCCTTAAGACTTGTGCTACTGCTGCTTCGATTGCATCTGCTTCTTTGTCTAAGTCTAATGAATAACGAAGCATCATTGCTGCACTAAGAATTGTTGCAATTGGGTTCGCAATATTCTTGCCTGCAATGTCTGGAGCTGAACCATGACTTGGCTCATATAAACCCAGCTTGGTCTTTCCAAGACTTGCACTAGATAACATACCAATAGATCCTGTAATCATACTTGCTTCATCTGATAAGATATCTCCAAACATGTTCTCTGTTAAGATAACATCAAACTGTCCTGGATTCATGACAAGCTGCATTGCGCAGTTATCCACCAGCATATCTGTCACTTCAACTTCTGGATAATCTGCTGCTACTTCCTTCACAACCTTTCTCCAAAGTCTAGATGAATCTAATACATTTGCCTTATCAACGCTTGTTACTTTCTTTCTTCTCTTCATTGCAATCTCAAATCCCTTAATTGCAATTCTTCTAATTTCTTCTTCATTATATGTAAGAGTATCTGTTGCTGTCATGAGACCATTCACTTGTTCTGTATGTCTTTCACCAAAGTAAAGACCACCTGTCAGCTCTCTCATAATCACCATATCAAATCCGTCACCAATAATCTCTGTCTTTAACGGACATGCATCCTGTAATTCCTTGTAAAGGTAAGCTGGACGAATATTCGCAAACAATTCCAAATCCTTACGAATCTTTAATAGTCCTGCTTCTGGTCTTAGGTTTGGTGCCACATCATACCATCTGGAGTTTCCGACGTTTCCGCCAACTGCACCTAACAGAACTGCATCTGATGCTTTAGCCCTAGCAACAGCTTCGTCTGTCAATGGTACTCCACATGCGTCAATGGAACATCCACCCATAAGAATCTCTGTATAGTCAAACTTGTGACCGTACTTGACGCCGACCTGGTCTAATACCTTTCTTGCTTCACGCACGATTTCTGGTCCAATTCCATCTCCTGGAATAAGAGTAATTTTGCAATCCATTCATTCCACCTGTCTTTCCTAAAGTATAACAAGCCGATATTAAAGGCTATTGTATTTTATAATAAACTATCGCTTTCTATTTATCAAGCATTTGTCGTGTTTTTCTTTCGTACGTTAGCATGAGGAAGTTGGAGCTACATCCCATGCCACTTACCTTCGCGCACTAAGCATCCTGACTCCGTCAGTCTGCACGCGGCTGGCGCCACGTTAACAAAAAAATCCGAGATATCAATTTCAAGCTAGCACACCTCTACTCACGCAGATTATAGTCAATTGATGTTCCATCAATTGACACGCGGCTGGCGCCACTTAAAAAAGAAAAGGAATACCCACTCATACATGCAAGCATGCATCGTGGATATTCCTTTTCTTTTTATAATCTGCTTGTAGCTTCGCGCTTATTTGCTCTCTGTTGTGGCTTCGGATGCTTTCTCAACCTGAGCGATTGCTGACTTCTGCATTGAAATACGGCAGTTCTTGTTGTTTCCGAATTCTACGATTACATCATCTTCTGTAATGTCGATTAGAACACCATAGAAACCACTTGTTGTCAATACGAAATCACCGATTTCCATTGACTCCATCAATACCTGTTTCTGCTTCTGCTGCTTCTTCTGTGGCTTGATTGCTAAGAAGTACATCATTAAACCGATTGCAACAACATAAATTACAATAATACCAATTGACTGCATATTAAAAATCCTCCAATTTTTCTTTCATATTCTGAAATATATAATTCTTTACAGACCAGTAAATAATAATCAACCCTCTTCGATTGCTGTACTAGCCTGACAAGAAATAATAATACCCTAAAACGCACATGATGTCTACCATTTATGTCCATTTTATGAAAAATTTATCCATCTAGTAATTATATATTCTTACTCTAATATGAACAAACCTCTATTACTAATTTCTCCCTACTTTGCGTTATCGTAGGTCTTTAATAATTCTAATCTTTCATTCTTAAAGCTTGCATAGTCACCAGCATCAATAGCACCTCTGATATCCTCCATCAGATGATTGTAGAAGTACAGATTATGAAGCACACACAGACGCATTCCCAACATTTCCTTTGCCTTCAGTAGATGTCTAATATATGCTCTGGAATAGTTCTTACAAGCTGGACACTGGCAACCTTCTTCGATTGGTGCCCCATCCTTCTCATACTTGGCATTAAACAAGTTAATCTTTCCAAACTTCGTATATACATGTCCATGGCGACCATTTCTAGAAGGATATACACAGTCAAAGAAATCGATTCCTCTATCCACTCCCTCTAAGATATTTGCAGGTGTACCAACCCCCATCAGATAAGTTGGTTTCTCCTTTGGAAGATATGGAACGACTTCATCTAACACATGATACATTTCCTCATGAGTTTCTCCTACAGCCAGTCCACCTACTGCATAACCATCCAGATTCATATCTGAGATTCTCTTCGCATGCTCAATTCTGACATCTGGTAAGATTCCACCTTGGTTGATTCCAAAGAGTAATTGATGTGGATTCACTGTATCTGGAAGATTATTCAATCTATCCATCTCCACCTTACAGCGTTCCAGCCATCTGGTTGTTCTTGCTACAGAATTCTCAATATACTTCCGATCTGCTTTCGCTGGTGCACACTCATCGAATGCCATTGCAATTGTAGACCCTAAGTTTGACTGGATCTGCATACTTTCTTCTGGTCCCATGAATATCTTATGTCCGTCAATATGAGACTGGAAAGTCACACCTTCTTCCTTAATCTTACGAAGTCCTGCCAGCGAAAA
>JAQUVV010000297.1 GCA_028693195.1 Lachnospira sp. | reverse complement strand
GTATGGCTTCTAGAGAATTAAAGGATAGCGAAAAGAGTTCAGGTCTTACATCACAGGCAATCGCTCTTGATGGTATCGCAGTAATCGTTAATACAAAGAACTCAATCGACAGCATCACATCAGAGCAGGTAAAGGCAATCTTCACAGGCGAAACAACAGACTGGACTGAAGTAAAGTAGTAACAAACATATTTCATAAAACGAAAACTGAAAAGAATCCATGATATAAGGATTCTTTTCAAAAATTAAAAATCTAGAATGTAAGGGTTTTTAATTTATACTCCTAAGATATGAGGCTGCCACACGAATCAGTACAACAATTTTCAGTTAAGTATAGCTTATTAAGAAAGATGTACTGAAAATGTTACATACGTTTTCGTGTGACAGCCTCTTTATCGAAAAGGAAAAGTAAAAAAGAGATGTGAATGGAAAGAGGTTATGTTCATGAAAAAAGTACAATTTAAAGAAAAGGGAATGGAAATCGTATTTCTGCTTTGCGCGTGCGTATCGATTCTTTCCGTTGCATTAATCTGTATATTCTTGTTTGCCAACGGAATTCCAGCAATGAATAAAATAGGATTCTTTGATTTCCTAATGGGAAAGAAATGGAAGCCAGGAAATGATATATACGGAATTTTTCCGATGATCTTAGGAAGTATATATGTTACAGCAGGTGCAATTCTGGTTGGTGTGCCAATTGGTCTGCTCACAGCGATTTATCTCGCACGATTCTGCCCATCAAAGTTATATAAAATAGTGAAGCCAGGTGTTGAGCTTCTGGCAGGTATCCCATCTGTTATTTATGGTTTCTTTGGTTTGGTTGTATTAGTGCCATTAGTTTCACAGATTAAAGGTGATGGTAATAGTATATTTACTGCATCTCTTTTGCTTGGAATTATGATTCTGCCAACCATTATCAATGTATCAGAAGCAGCAATCCGTGCAGTACCAGATAAGTATTATCAAGGCGCACTTGCTTTAGGTGCAACACATGAAAGAAGTGTTTTCTTAACAGTTGTTCCTGCTGCAAAATCAGGAATTATGGCAGGTATTGTCTTGGGTATTGGCCGAGCAATTGGTGAAACTATGGCCGTTATCATGGTAGCTGGTAATAATGCAAGAATGCCAAAGGGATTGTTCAAAGGAATTCGTACGTTAACTGCTAATATCGTTATTGAAATGGGATATGCAACAGATTTACATAGAGAAGCATTGATTGCAACAGGTGTGGTTCTGTTCGTGTTTATTCTGATTATTAACTTGTTATTCTCATTATTAAAGAGAAGGGAGAGTGTAAACAATGATTAAATCGAAAGCTGAAATGAAGTCACTGTTAAAGCATCCAGGATCATTTGTTATCTGGTTACTAACCAATCTTGCAGCACTCTTTACTGTATTGGTACTGGGATTTTTAATTGCATATATCTTAATTAATGGTATTCCACATTTGAAGCCATCGCTGTTTGCATGGACTTATAATTCAGATAATGTATCAATGATGCCGGAATTAATAAACACGTTATTGTTGACTGGATTAGCACTGTTAGTAACAGCGCCACTTGGTATTTTTGCTGCAATCTATATGGTGGAATATGCCAAGAAGGGCAATAAGATTGTTGGAATCGTTCGTATTACAGCAGAAACATTGTCAGGAATTCCATCAATTGTATATGGTCTGTTTGGTATGTTGTTCTTCGTAGGAACGATGAAGATGGGATATTCTCTGCTTGCAGGTGCATTGACAGTAGCAATCATGGTGCTGCCAACAATTATGAGAACGACAGAGGAAGCATTACTGGCGGTTCCAGATACATTTCGTCAGGGAAGTTTTGGTCTGGGAGCTGGAAAATTAAGGACAGTGTTTAAGATTGTTCTTCCATCTGCAGTCCCAGGTATCCTTTCAGGAGTAATTCTGGCGACAGGACGAATTGTTGGGGAGACAGCAGCTTTAATCTATACAGCAGGTACAATGACTCAGGTCCCAAATTCAATTCTGGATTCTACAAGAACTCTGTCAGTACATATGTATCGTCTTTCAAATGAAGGACTTCATACAAATGAAGCATATGCAACTGCAGTTGTACTTTTGGTATTTGTTGTGTTGATTAACATGCTTTCCAGATTTGTTGCGTCAAAGCTGGCAGCTAAGTAGAGTAGATGGTTTCAAAATACTTCGTAATGTATGGCAAAAA
This sequence comes from Lachnospira sp., assembly GCA_028693195.1. Lineage (GTDB taxonomy): Bacteria > Bacillota > Clostridia > Lachnospirales > Lachnospiraceae > Lachnospira. The sequence continues at coordinate 679 of JAQUVV010000297.1, read as the reverse complement.
GTGAATGCTCACATTTTTTTCACAGCATTGACGTATTTTGACCACATTTTCAAGGTAATATATATCTTGTAAAGGAAATAAATCAAGACGAAGATGTAATCCTTTCACTTTACTCTCCCTTAAAATAAGAACCGCCACATAAGCAGTGAGTTACAATAATCCCCCAAGTTGTTGTAATGCTTATGTGGCGGTTCTATTTTGCTTACGAGACAAAATTGGCTTTCATGAAATATAATATTACTTTGAATTTCTAAAAAAAAATTAAATTGTGTAAAATTAAACTATAGCTTCTTGCAAATTCTGTAAATCAACGTATACTGATTAAGAAGAAAAGTATGAAAATCGCAAAGTAAGGGAGGACTTTATGCTTCAAATTAAGAATATTAAGAAGAAGTATGTGACTGGAGATTTGGTGCAGCAGGCATTGGATGATGTCAGTCTGAATTTCAGGGATAATGAATTTGTCGCAATCTTAGGACCAAGTGGTTCTGGTAAGACAACATTGCTGAATGTTATCGGTGGATTGGATCGCTACGATGATGGAGATCTAATTATCAATGGGGTATCGACAAAGAAGTATAGAGACAGAGATTGGGATTCCTACAGAAACCATACCATTGGTTTCGTATTCCAGAGCTATAATCTGATTCCACATCAGACGGTTCTTTCAAATGTGGAA
>JAQUVV010000059.1 GCA_028693195.1 Lachnospira sp. | reverse complement strand
GTAATCACCGGTACAGTTCATAACCTCTGCCACCATATTTTCAAAGAAACGGGACTGCATACCAGTTGCTCCCACACTTCCGATTTCTTCCTTATCCACAAGAATACATACGCCAGTTCGTTCTAAATCATTCATCTGAAGCAATGCTTCTAATGATGGATACGCACAAACTCTATCATCATGTCCATAGCCCATTACCATGCTGCGGTCAATGCCAAAATCTCTTGCAGGTCCTGCTGGAACCACTTCCAGTTCCGCTGACAAGAAGTCTTCCTCTTCAATTCCGTATTTTTCTTTTAAAATATTCAATATATTTTTCTTTACAGCATTTTTCTCATCATCCTGCTTTTCAGAACCATCTTTATCTGTATCTCCGCCCGGTGCTGGCATACTTCCAACAAGAACATTCAAATCTTCACCTTCAATGACCTTGGCAGCTTTCTTATCCATCTGCTCTCCAGCAAGATGAATTAATGAATCAGAAATTCCAACAACTGGGTCTGACATATCTTCGCCAATAACAACATTTACAGTCGTACCATCCTTTAATGCAACCACACCATGAATCGCCATAGGCATAGCAACCCACTGATACTTCTTGATTCCACCATAATAATGGGTATCCAGTAAGACCAGTTCAGAATCTTCATATAACGGATTTTGCTTAACATCTATTCTAGGCGAATCAATATGTGCTCCCAAGATATTCATTCCTGCTTCCATTGGCTTCGTACCAATATGAAAAAGTACGATTGCCTTATTCATATTCACAGCATAGACTTTATCTCCAGCTTTTAACGTTTTATTTTCATGAATTATCTCATCCAGGTTACGATATCCCGCCTTCTCTGCACGAATAACAGCCTCTGTCACGCATTCACGTTCTGTTTTACATTCCGAAATAAACCGTCTGTAATCTTCCGAAAATGCAAAGACCTGCTCTAAGTCTCTTTTACTGTACTTCTTCCATGCATTCTTTCTATCCATAATTTCAAAACCACCTTTCTCTTCCTAGATATTCAATGTCAGCTGATTATCATCTTCATCTGATTCATCTAACTTTGCCGCAACACTGTCAGCAGCAAGCTCATATTCAGCTTCTTCTTTATATTGTTCCACCATATCTTCACTGATAACCGGAAGATCATCAATGGACTGCACACCAAAAGAACGAAGGAAATTCTCTGTTGTACCAAACAGCATTGGTCTTCCTGGTGCATCTAATCTTCCCACTTCCTTAACAAGACCATATTCTACTAATTTATTTACAGCAAAATCAGAGCTTACGCCTCGTATCTTCTCAATTTCCATTTTGGTAATTGGCTGTTTATAAGCGATAATAGATAAAGCTTCTAAAAGCACGTCTGTCAGCACATATTTTCTTGGCTGACTGGCTACTTTAATTAGATTGTCATAGAATTCCGGTTTTGTACACATTTGAAATGCATTCTCAAGTTCAATAATCTTAATTCCGCGATCTTCTGATTCATACTTATCCATCATATTATGAACGATTTTCAATGTAGTATCCACATCATGGTCAATAGCTGCCGCAAGCTTGTCCGCTTCTACTGATTCCCCCATGGTAAACAACACCGCTTCTATAATCGCTTCAATTCTTTCTATATCCATCTTCAACCTCTCTCCATTCATTACGTATATTCAATAACTGCTCAATACCTTCACAGTTAAATTTATTCCTCATCAATATCTTCAATCAACTCAGGATTCTTCTGCACAGTAATCATAATATCACTAAATGTCTTCTCCTGCTCCACTGTGACGAATCCTGTTTTAATCAATTCCAACACAACTAAAAATGTCACAATGGTTGCAACCTTAGAATGATTATCCATCAAAAGCTGTGTAAAGCTAAAACTCCTGTGCTCCATCAAAAAGCTCTTCACATGAACAAGACGATCCGACATGCTTACTTCTTCTTTTTCAATCTTTCCGAACTTGCTTCGAACCGGATCAATCTTTTCTTCTTTTCGTTTTAATACATCCTGGAATATAGAATTCAGCTTGGATAAGGTCATATCTCCGACCAATTCTTCCAGATTCACTGGCGGCTTATATGCCTCCACTTCTGGTGGTACGGTTGATGGTTTATATAATGCTCTCTCTGCATCTAGCTGTCTATCCTTTAATTCTAGTGACATATGCTTAAACAGCTTATATTCAATCAATTTCTGAACCAGTTCCGCTCTAGGATCTTCTTCCTCTCCATCCTCGTTAACTTCCTTTGGAAGAAGCATTCTTGATTTAATATCAAGAAGCGTAGCCGCCATAACCAGGAATTCACTGACAACATTTAAATCGGTTTTATCCATCTGATTCACATATTCCATATACTGCTCTGTAATTACAACAATCGGAATATCATAGATATTCACTTTATTCTTATCAATCAAATGCAGAAGCAAATCCAAAGGTCCTTCAAATGCCTGCAGTTTTACATTAATTCCCATAATCCACCTTATATTGAAGCTGTTCTTCACAGCTCTTATTTTCTATACGCATAAAAACGCACCTTATATTGTAACGAAATTATTCTTTGAATGCAAGTCGGAATCCAGATATTAATATTTGATTAAACGTATATTTTAGCATATACTGTTTATATTACTATATTTATATTTTAGGAGATTCCATGAAACCTACCAAAAAACGAAGTCTCATATTAATGATTAAAGATATTATTGTGAAAATAACCAGTGACAATATCACTGGTTATGCTGCACAGTCCTGTTTTTATATGCTCTTAAGTATCATTCCATTCTTAATGGTACTAATGAGTTTAGTTCACTATCTTCCATTTACTGCTGATAATGTATTAGATATGATTCGAAACATTATCCCTTCACAGCTATATTCCTATGTCGCGACGATTGTAACTGATTTATATAACAATTCATCCTTAACGCTCACTTCTATCACTGCATTCGGTGTAATCTGGGCTACTGGTAAAGGAATTATGTCCATCACCTATGGACTAAATAAAATATACGAAGTAGAAGAACGTAAAAACTGGTTTTTCCAGCGAATCATTTCCACACTGTATACCCTAGTATTCATGGCTTCTATTATTGCTACTATGATTATCGTCGTATTTGGTAACCGCCTTTTAGACGTGCTTTCCAGATACTCACCTCATGTAGCAAGTATTTTTGAAGCAATTCTAACTAATAAAATGTTATTTACAATCTGTATCATGCTTTTCATCATATTAATTATGTTTAAATTCATCCCAAATCGTAAGACGAATTTTGCCAAAGAAATCCCAGGTGCACTTCTTGCCTCCTTCGGCTGGTATGGTTTCTCAGTGCTGTTTTCTCTTTACGTGGATCATTCGCCTAACTTTTCCTATATGTACGGAAGCCTTGCTACATTAATCATCGGTTTGATGTGGATGTATTTTTGTATGATTATTGTATTTTACGGAGCAGAATTGAATTACTTTATTGAGCATCGCTTTCTCGCTCCAATCAATATTCATCCAATCAACAAAAAGTAATTACGTTCGAACCTTTACCTCTGTTCCTTGATAGAAGAACTTCAATATATCCATATAATTCATTGTCTGGCTCATTTGTTTGACTGCATTTTGGCTCATTCCAATCCCGTGTCCGTAACCGCCGCCAAAGATTGTATATGCTGTCAAAGCGCCTGCATCATTGTATACCGGTGCAAATGTAATAAATGAGCTAGGCAGTCTCTCATATCTTGTAGTTCCATTTTGTGTGTTCAAATCTATATTTCCATTCCCTAAATCCGTTCTGATATCCGATTCTCGATTCAGAGTAATTTCTCCACTTGTTCCTGTAATTGTTACACTGTCAGCTGCCCCTCCACTAGTTCTATGATTCACGCAGATATTCCGTACACTTCCTATTGCATTCCCTGTTTTATTTCCAATACTTTCTCCCAACATATCTACATCTACTGTCATATTCCAACGATACAGCGGAAATTCACGATCATAATCCGACTCATATACCGTTGTAATAAAATTATAGAATTCTGATTCTGATGCCGTAACATCTACATGATTTTCAGTTCCCACAGAAACTGACTTGTAATATGGATAATCTTCTGCCTGGCTTCCCCACAACGATACATCTGTGGTCACTCCACAGGACGTCGAATAATAATAAGTCTGAACCACATCCTCCTGATACATTAATAGCTGTCCCTTTGTCTCCTCCGCTGCCTGTTGTGCAAGTACCTGATCGCCGGTATTATTATAGACCTGATACTGAATACTATCATCAACATGAGCACCATACATGCTGTATTTCGTATTTGTCAATTCCTTATATGCATAGCTTCTTGCACATACCGCCTGCACTTTCAATGCCTCTAAACCAAAAGATGTTGGCATTTCTGACGGAATTACATGACTGATATACTCCTCGATATTCACATCATTAATTAACACCAGTCCCTCTTCATAGCTTTCTACCTCTAAAGTTCCTGAATATTCAGGATTTCCCTGGCTTCTACTCATGGATTTTACCACTAATTTATTCGTTCCATCTGGTATGATTCGTACTCTTTTCCCACTGACATTTTCATCGCCAGCAGAAAATGAAACTTCTTCCCCACCATTATAATGTGTATTTCCCTCTTCTGTATTGATTGAGAATCCTTCTGTGGAGGAAATCACTACATTTTCATGGAACAAACTCTGATATCCAGTAGTCATAAGCATCACTCGAATATTGACAGCGTTCATCTGCTGTTCCTTTACCGCACCACATAATTTCCCCTGTGCAACTACAAAATCCTGAAGTGCATATCCTACAATAATATCCTGAAAGCCTGATACATTCGCATAATCTTGTGAATCATACATTAAAAAAGCTGAATCCAGCGTCACATGTCCATATCCTTCTATGTCGATATATTCTTCCGTGATAGACAATACTTTTCCAGTAATGGTATCCATCTTCAAATCCACGTTTATGATTTTTCCATTTAGAACACGAATATCACACAGCACATTTTTCAATGAATCATCTAGTCCCTTTACCTCAAATGTACGAACATATCCATACAGATTTATCTGTGCATTGCGGCTGCTGCAGTTCATCAAAAGAACATTAAGATATTCCACCTCTTGATTCTCTATCCCATTTGTTTCTGTATTTACCTGATCCATTACAAGAACAATATTTTTGCCTCGCATTAAAAATGTATAAATTTGATCTTCACATAGACTCATATCATTGGTCAAAAGCTGATACTTTCCATTCGCTGTATAAATCTCATAGGTCTGTTCTCCAATCTTCTTGATTCCTGCAACAGTCTGATGATTTTCAGCCAATTCATTTCCAAAGGGAAGACTCTCCTTCAACTGCTGATAATAATACACAAACTGTTTTCTGGCGATCACTTTTCTATCCTTGATATCTTTGATTACTGACGGTATGTCCCCAGTAAAATACAGATAGATTTCCTTCAAATTTCCGTAAGTCATCTGAGCCTGTCCGTCCTTGATTTTACAGCAGCCTCTTATATTCACTGCATTCACACAAGCATCCGCACTATCCAGAGAAAGTATTTCCTCCTCAGATGACATCCCCAGTACCAGCATTCTCGCCGCCTCATATCCGCTGATTGTTTCTCTTTTATTACGGTCCTTCATTTGCCCAATGAGCATCACCGAAACAATGGATAGTATTGGAATGAAAATGATATATATTAATATTTGTTTTTTCTTAATTTGCACAATTCTTGTCATATTCCCAGCTTCATAAATCAATATCATTATTGATTATATGCTGCAAATCTTGGAATTATGATTCCATTACAGTTCCTTAAATATTCATATCTTGAATTCACTCATCAATAATGGAACAAAGGGTTTGCAGGCAATCTTACAAAGTATTTTACATTTATAAAAAATCAATTTCCTATAACGCAAAAAAGAGCGGTGCCATTAGACACAACTCTTTTTTATAATTTCCCAAAACGCCGTTACCCACGTTTTCGACTCCTAGCCTAAGCCAGGTGGGTTACCGCAGTCATACATCTGCCATCCACTCTAAGGAGGCTCGACATCAGCATGATCATAATAGGATTCCCGAACGAAAAATGTAGGATCAAAATTAGTGAGCTGGCGAACGCCCCAGGAAATTACATGCAATATGAAATTGTCTCAAGATGTTCCCCTCTTCTTGACTTGATTATACAACAAAAGAATTCTCTACACAATATTATACGCAGAAATTTTTTAAATATAATTGGTAAATTCTGTGTAAAATTCTAAATTAGTGACTTTCTTGCAATATGTAAATTAAAAAGCCAAGAATCATCCATCATCACAAAGCAGCCAGTCGCATTTGGTATTTTAAATGAAATAATAAATAGCTATTGTACTATTTGCGATTAATAATATGAATATTAGTACAATAAATACATAATCTTATTGTAAATATATGATTTTTATATTGAATTGTATTTTTTAATGAAATATTAAGCTCATATAATACATTTTCAATATATTTTGTACTTTTCCCACTCATATTAGGAGCATGAAAATACAATTCTACATACACCGCCATGCATGTTTTCGATTGAGCTTCGCTCAATCGGAGTCACGACATTCACCATATAAGAAAAGACTAAGCAACACATCTTAGAGGCCATGCCTTACGATATGTTACCTAGTCTTTTTTATAGCTCATTGCTAACGCATTATCTTAGAATTCCTTAAGCCTGTGGACCTGCAGCAACTAATGCCTTACCAGCTTCGTTACTCTCATACTTAGCAAAGTTCTTAACGAATCTTGCAGCAAGATCCTTAGCCTTAACATCCCATTCAGTTGCATCTGCATATGTGTTTCTAGGGTCAAGAATGTTTGTATCAACACCTGGAAGTTCTGTAGGAACTTCTAAGTTGAACATAGGAATTGTCTTTGTAGCAACCTTGTTGATTGAGCCATCAAGGATTCCATCAATGATACCACGAGTATCTTTAATAGAAATTCTCTTGCCTGTACCATTCCATCCTGTATTAACTAAGTAAGCCTTAGCTCCGCTCATCTTCATCTTCTTAACAAGTTCCTGAGCATACTTTGTAGGATGTAACTCAAGGAATGCCTGACCGAAGCAAGCTGAGAATGTAGGTGTTGGTTCTGTAATTCCTCTTTCTGTACCAGCTAACTTAGCTGTAAATCCTGAAAGGAAGTAGTACTCTGTCTGCTCTGGTGTCAGGATTGAAACTGGAGGAAGTACGCCAAATGCATCTGCTGAAAGGAAGATTACATTCTTAGCAGCTGGTGCTGATGAAACTGGACGAACAATATTGTTGATATGGTTGATTGGGTATGATACACGAGTGTTCTCTGTAACGCTCTTATCAGCGAAATCAATCTTACCATCAGCAGCAATTGTAACGTTCTCTAAAAGAGCGTTTCTCTTAATCGCATTGTAAATATCTGGCTCTGATTCCTTATCAAGGTTGATAACCTTAGCGTAGCATCCACCTTCGAAGTTGAATACGCCGTTATCATCCCAGCCGTGCTCATCATCACCGATAAGGAGTCTCTTAGGATCTGTTGATAATGTTGTCTTACCTGTTCCTGAAAGACCGAAGAAAATAGCTGTATTCTCACCGTTCATATCTGTGTTAGCTGAACAATGCATAGAAGCAATTCCCTTTAATGGAAGGTAGTAGTTCATCATAGAGAACATACCCTTCTTCATTTCTCCACCGTACCATGTGTTAACAATAACCTGCTCACGGCTTGTGATATTGAACATAACTGCTGTTTCTGAGTTAAGACCTAATTCAGCATAATTAGCAACCTTTGCTTTAGAAGCATTGTATACTACGAAATCTGGCTCGAAGTTTTCCAGTTCTTCAGCTGTTGGCTTAATGAACATGTTCTCTACGAAATGAGCCTGCCAAGCAACCTCAACGATGAAACGAACTGCCATTCTTGTATCAGCGTTAGCTCCACAGAAAGCATCAACAACAAAAAGCTTCTTATTTGAAAGCTCCTCTAATGCGATTTTCTTAACAGCTTCCCATGATTCCTTGCTTGCACGATGATTATCATTCTTGTACTCATCTGATGTCCACCAAACTGTATCCTTAGAGTTCTCATCTTCAACGATGAATTTATCCTTAGGAGAACGGCCTGTATAAACTCCTGTCATTACGTTAACGGCGCCAAGTTCACTTTCCTGACCCTTTTCGAAGCCTTCCAATTCTGGCTTCATCTCTTCTACGTATAAATCTTCATATGAAGGATTGTATACGATTTCAGTTGTTCCAGTAATACCATACTTGCTTAAATTCACTTTTGACATCTTGCAATAACCTCGCTTTTCTTTTAGTGTATAAAAATATGTTTTCAACTGGTTAAAATCCATCCACAGGATTTTAGCACAATCTATGTGTATTATTTCACAATCACCTATAAAAGTCAACCCAGATGCCACAGGAATTTATACAGAAGTTTTCCGATTTTTCCTAATTCCACATAAGATTTTGTCTGTATTTTGTGCACAGCATCCAAAGACACTTTCATTTCTTCTGCTGTAACCACATTTTGACTGAAAGAAGCCTTTAAAACAGTTTGAATAATACACTGTATTCCTGCCTCTTCCATATACACTTTACATTCTTCCAATCTTTTTCCATATTCCATATAAGATTCGTCTGGTTTTCTTGTGCATTTTAAGAATCGTCCCAGCTTTTCGACATAATCATACACCATAAGAATCTGTTGTCTGTTTTTCTCATTCGATTGTTTTTCATCAAATAGAAACCACTTCTGATATCGTCTCTTCCAAATCTGCTGCGGAATCAAAAATCCACCTGCAACCACTGCAAGTCCAAGGAAAATCAATGCAAGTACACGAAGTACTCTCAAAATATATCGTCCAATAATTGGAGCAACAATTTTCATATCCAAACGATTGGTGGTATTATCTTTCATATATTCTGCAAAAGAATCATAATGATCCTTCAGATATGGTTATACAGGTTGACTTGAATCAGACATACCCTCGATTCCTATCATGCTTCCATCTGCGCCTTCCTGCAACATTTCACTTGAACTCAGTCCATTCTGGTTCAGCCCCATCCCACTCTCCTGTTCTGCATCAGACTGGAATATATTAATATCAGATGCATCTTCCACTTCTGGAAAATAGGAAGCATCCTGCCTGTTCTGATAACCTGGTGTCACATCCACTGGAGTCCAGCCGTACCCATCCATATAAAGCTCCACCCAAGCATGAGCATCTGCATCCGTTACATTCACTGAATATTTGGTATAGGTATCTTTCACTGAAAATGTATCAATGCTCCTGGATTCTGTGGTTTGTTCCTTTGAGACTGCATTTGTTTCAGAAACAAATGGTGCATATCCTTCTACATACCGACATGGAATTCCTGCATTTCTAAAAATCATCACCGCAGCACTGGCAAAGTACGTGCAGTACCCTTCCTGTGTTTCATTCATGAAATAAGCAATTGCATTCTTTCCCTCAGGCACTCTGCCAGGAGCCAACGTATAAGCGAAATTCTCTTGAAAATATTCTTTTACCTGCTCTGCATAATCCAATACTCCGTGCATGGTCTCGCCACCAGTATATTCTGGAACTGGTACTGATGCCGAAGCAATCATCTGTTTATATTCATCACTGATGTTCGTATCAAGATCATACACATATGCGCGATACTGTTTTTCCCATTCAATATAATCGGTAAGTTTGTTATTTTCACCCGAATAGGAATCTGACAGCTTCTTCCAGAAATCAAAGTCATTACCATAAATCTCATATGCATAAGAGGTTATAACATCTTTATCATTTAGATAATACCCGTCATAAGATGACTTTTTCTGTACAGAATATAGATTTCCATAGGGAATATAACTGAATACCTTTGCCTCTCCTTCATAAAACACAGAAAATTTCCGTCTTAGAACTTTCTGAAAGTAAGAATCCATATCTGTGGCAAGCAGCAAGCACGTATCTGTACTACTCTCCATTGCTGCAAATAGCTGCGCTGTCTGAAGTGACGGATTCACATTCTGATCAAAAAATGTTTCAAACATCTTTGCATAATCACTCTGTTCCGTCTGATATTCCGATGTATTCAAATCTCTCCACTGATTATTCTGAAATACAGTTCCTGTAAATCCATTCAGATAAATACTCCCTGTCGTTCCCGTCTTCAATGACAGCATTGTTTGATTACTGTACACTATTTCATCTAAGTTACCAACGGCACCACCGTTGACACCACCGCTGGTCATCACATTTTCATTAACACCTGTATTCTTCTGAAAGCTTTGTGTCAGAAAAGTTCTTACATTCCCAAAGACTTTCCATTGCGTAAAACTGCTCTGTGGAATCAATATCATAATGAACAGACACAACAATGCTGTTGCAAGCATCATCTGCATGGTCGTAATCCAGCTTTGAGACCTTTTCTTCCCTGAAGAAGAAAAAAATCCTGCAAGGAAAACGACAAAACAAATAGCACAAAATGTAGAAGGCATCTTTCCATAGAACATCGGCGTTGCGAGAATCCCCATTCCCAGCAGTACTGCCAGTATGTTTTTCCGTCCATATAAACATCCACAAAACACTATGCAGAGAATGATTGTAAAGTAAATCACTACTCCTAGAAAATCTAATGAATAATCATAGGTAATACCAATATTCATTTCGTTAATCAGTCCATTGACGCTAAACTGAAGGAATGAGAAGCCCATCCCTCCCACTACTATTATCACAAGGATGATTCCAGCATGAATTCTTGCCGCGATTTTTCTATTTTCCAATTGTTTTATAACAAAAAGAACACCACAACAAGCAACAATCACTCCAAAAAGTTCTACTGTATGTGTACCAAGTTCGTTCATATTGGTTGCAAATGCAGATAAGAACCCGCAAATAACTGATATTACCCCCAATACTGCTATGATAATTGTATATATTTCTTTTTTCCACGTTACTTTCATCTATAAAAATACCGCACCAAGACCCTGTCTGATTTCTTCCGGATTGATTGAATTCAATCTTCCGCCTTCAAAGGTACTGGTCTCTCCCATTATATTATCATATCCTATATAAAAACACGTAAAGCAACAATCATGTGACGAATTCAGATACTCCATCAACTGATAATTCATTCGATCTGTAATATAGAATACCTTCTCATAAGAATCTGCTTCTTCCAAAAAGTGTGATAAGCAAGTGCCTTCATCGCTTGATTCCGCTTGTAACAACTCCAACACCGCTTCTTCACAGTCTTCCTTTGTTTCAATTGTATGCTTCATCAATCCATCGTCCACATACAAGACATCAATCATCTGCTCCTTAAGCAATGCAAAATTCATAACCGCATAAGCCATTTCATAAATTCCGTCCAGATTTCTTCTATCATCAGGATTCTCGCACAAAGGAAGTTCAACAACGATACAGTTGGATCGGCTAATTGGAAGACTGAATTCTTTCACCATCAATTCATCCTCCCGTGCGCTGAGTTTCCAATGAATTCGATTCAAAAAATCTCCTCCATGATATGCTCTCACATCAAAGATTTCTGATGAATCATCTCCTGATCTGTTATTTGAGAATTCAAAGGCTTCACTGATTTCATCTTGTCCTGAATATAACATCATCTGATCAGGCTGATGTAATACTGGCATCGTATCTACATAACAACAATCATTACACTTTATATGGAATACAAACAAATGTAATGGATCTGAAAATCTAATTCTTCCAATCGATGTTTCATGCCTTCCACTATATGCAATTCGATATGTATCCTCTAACTCTTCTGTGTGAAGGGCTTGCAGCATCATCGTATGTTCATACTCTATGGGCTGCTTCAAGTTATGATATCTGCACTGAATCGTCATCCGTAGGTTCTCCACCGCGAAGATGAAAGCATTATGAACCTGAACCTGATAATGTACTGGCAATCCTCGAATCGCATTTTTCTCATCCACATGGAACTTCACTTGTATATTCTTCTTCATAATGAACCCAAAGCCCAGCATCATAACTGGAATCAAGAGCATGATCCACAGAAGCATAAATGGAAGATAGTCCGGGAAAATAAAATTCATTGCAAGCACACATAAAAACATACATATATATATGATTTGTCTTTTTCTCATGTCTGCCTCACATTTATCTTCTAATCTTTAATTCTGGCACCTTGACTGACTGCATGATATCTGTAATCACATCTGCTTCTGTCACCTTATTCACCTTTACTCTTGCATTCAATACAAGACGATGAATCATCGTTTCTGGCAGAACTGTCTTTACATCATCTGGTGTCACATAATCTCTTCCATTCATAAATGCACAAGCCTTTGCCATTCCCGAAATCGCAACGCTTCCTCTTGGGCTGATTCCCAATGAAACTGACTCATGATTTCTAGATGCATTGGAAAGCTGTGCAATATACAGGCATACTGACTCTTCCATGTAGACCTGTTTTACCTGCCCACGAATTTCCACTAACTCTTCAATCGAAAGAACCTGATTCACGGTGTCCATCAGATTGTTCTTCTTACCCATAATAATTCTGGCTTCTGCCTCCATAGATGGATATCCCATACTAGTACGAATCATAAATCGATCCAACTGAGATTCCGGTAATTTCTGTGTTCCAATTGAACCTGCTGGATTCTGCGTTGCAAGAACTACAAAAGGCTGTGGTACCGTTCTTGTCTCGCCATCCACAGTGAGTCTTCCTTCTTCCATAACCTCAAGCAGAGCAGACTGTGTCTTTGGTGATGTTCGATTAATCTCATCTGCAAGAAAAAGATTATACATTACCGCACCTGGATGGTACTGAAACGTCCCAGATTCCTTATCATACATAGAGAATCCGGTGATGTCTGAAGGAAGTACATCTGGCGTGAAATGTAGTAGTTTCTGACTTAATCCCATGGCTCTTGAAAATGCATTGGCCATGGTTGTCTTTCCAACTCCTGGAATATCATCAATCAACACATGTCCACTTCCAATAATTGCCATCATAATCTTATCAATGACTTCATCTTTTCCAAATACAACCTTCTGAACCTGTTTCTTTACGTCTGCAATCTGCTTACAATATTGTTCTATATTCTGCATAAACCCCCATTGTATGTTTTACATTTCATATTCACTAATATATTTTAATTCATTCATATTGTCTCTTTGTAAATGTGTTA
>JAQUVV010000296.1 GCA_028693195.1 Lachnospira sp. | reverse complement strand
TCCAAATCAGCCAGACCAGGTAAATGAGTGGAAACCGTGTACCAAAGAAGACTCTTTTTATAAAGTGTTTGAATAAGAGATATTGTATGGAAAGAGGTACATTAGTAATTAAAGAAAGACCTTGCATTGTGATTTAATACATGAACAGTCTTATACAGAAGTCGTTCCACTTCTTTTCTTCAATATCTTATTAAAGCTGACTAGAAATACTACCGTGGTTGTGATTGCAGCAATGACATCACTAATTGGCTCTGCAAGAAATACAGCAAATACTTTGTCAGCAAAGAACATAGGCATAATATAAATCAACGGAATCAGCAGAATGATTTTTCTTAAGCAAGCTAAAAACAGACTTTGCTTTGCTTGACCAAGAGCCATAAAGCTCTGCTGGCAGCTGTTCTGGAAACCTGTAGTAAATATTAATGCCATGTAGATGCGGAGTGCCCATGTAGTGTATTCCGTCAATTCAGGATTGCTGGTAAAGATTCCAGAAAAGATAGCTGGACGAACCATGATTAACGCCCAAAAGGCAACGGCATAGATGACACAGGTTATAAATTGCGCAAAAAATGCTTTCTTTACCCGGTCAGTGTGGCCTGCACCGAAATTAAAGCTGATAATGGGTTGACCACCCTGACAGATTCCCTGAAGTGGCAGAGTAACCAGCTGGTTAATACTGGTGATAATTGTCATAGCACCTACTGCCATATCGCCGCCATATCTTGCAAGACTGGAGGTGAAACTGATGGATAGCAGGCTTTCTGTGGACAGCATTACAAACGTGGAGAATCCAAGAGCCAGGCATGGAAGAATGAGCTTTGGTTCTAAACGCATATTTTCCTTTTTTATTTTTAATAAAGTCTTCTTTCCCATAAGAAAATGTAATATCCATACTGCACCAACAGCCTGACTCATAACTGTCGCAAGTGCGGCTCCACGTACGCCCATCCCAAACCCAAAGATCAGAATTGGATCTAATATGATATTGATGATAGCGCCAATCAAAGTGGTCATCATACTGATTTTAGCAAATCCCTGAGTGGTTATAAAGGGATTCATTCCCATTACAATCAGTACAAAAATACTTCCCAGTATATAAATTCGTGCATAATCCAGAGCATACGGCAGGGTGGCATCAGAGGCACCAAACAGTCGAAGCAGCGTAGGTGCACATATAGAGAAGGTCATGGTCAGAATTACAGCAATGCCTAACAATAGGGAGAAACTGTTTCCAAGTATTTTCTCTGCATTTTCATGATCTTTTTTGCCCATGGCAATAGATGCACGTGGAGCTCCGCCGGAGCCCACCAGCATGGCAAATGCGTTGATTAGCATAAGAATCGGCATAAACAGCCCTACGCCAGTCAATGCAGAAGCACCAATGTGTGGAATATGACCAATATAGATTCGGTCTACAATATTGTACAGTAAATTTATGATTTGAGCGACCACCGCGGGGATGGCCAGTTGTGCCAACAGCTTGGGAATACTTGCAGTCGCCATGTCTTTTGTGATGTTCTTCATGTGATATCTAACCTCTCTTATTTCAATATGCAAGAAATATTAAACCTCTTTCCCTTAGATAATGTCAAGTAATGTTTAGAATGTTTAGAAAATACAAAGGACTGTTTTCACAATGTATTTATTAAGCTGTTTCAAAGCAGGATTACCCAGGATGCTATATTGATAATTGTATTTATTTTTGCTTTCGTATTAATGTGAAGTATGTTAATATTGATTTTATATCACGAATATAAGGAGAACATATGACACAGGTTAAATTAGGCGAGTACAAGGGAATGGAGATTCCAAAGATTATTGTAGAAGTAAGTGCAGAAGAAATTACTGCTGAATTAGAAAGAGCTAGACAGATGGCTGCTGAGATGATTGAAGTTGAACAGGCAGCAGATGGCGATACAGTTACAATCGATTTTGAAGGTTTCCTAGATGGTGTTTCATTTGAAGGTGGTAAGGGTGAAAGCTATCCACTGACTCTTGGCTCAGGATCATTTATTCCAGGCTTTGAAGAGCAGCTGATTGATGCGAAGAAGGGTGATGACGTAGAAGTTGTTGTTACATTTCCAGAAAACTATCAGGCAGAGGAGCTTGCTGGCAAAGAAACTGTATTCAAGGTTAAGGTTCACAATGTAACAAGACAGGAAGTTCCAGAGATGGGAGACGGTTTTGTTTCTAAGGTAACTCCTTTTTCTACATTAGATGAGTTCAGAGCAGCAGTTGAAAAAGAGATGACAAGACAGAAGATGAGACAGGAAAAGCAGGAAGCCGCTAAGAAGCAGCTGATGGCAGCCTGTGAAGTAATTCTGGAAGCAGAAGAATTAGAAAAGGTTACAGAAGAATTTGTTGATAACATGAGACAGCAGATGCAGGCTTATGGCATGACTTTAGAGGATTATCTTCAGATGGCAGGAAGCAGCATGGAAACTGTAAGAGCTGAGAATAAGATTAAGGCTGAAGAGATGTTAAAGTGTGCTAAGATTCTAGAAGAAATTGCGAAGGAAGAGAACATTGAAGCAACAGAGGCTGAAATCAAGAGAGAAATCGAAGGACTTGCAAGACAGTATCAGATGCCATTAGAGCAGATTGAAGGTATGCTCAGACCTGAAGATAAGGCAAACATCGCAGTAGATATCAAGCTTGGTAAAGCATTTGAATATGTGATGGATAGCTGCGTAGAAGTGTAATCGTTGCACATTGGATTCTAAAATCCGTTGGAGGCATCATGGCCGGAACGGACAAAATATAACGTAAAAAATCTCCGGGAGAATAAATCTTCCGGAGATTTTTGTATGTAAATATATATTTGTTTTATGAAACTTATGCAGTAGCCTTATTCTTCTTTGAGAATAATACCTTACATCCTTCAACAAGAAGTGATACAGCAAGGA
>JAQUVV010000295.1 GCA_028693195.1 Lachnospira sp. | reverse complement strand
ATATATATTGAAATAATGAAACTCATGAATAAGGAGAAAATTGTTCCGGCAGCAGAGGTGATAAATGTAAATACTTTGCCAACAACATCTAGAGTTCCGCTGGAAATGTTCGTAATCATGGAAGTAATCTTCTCTGTTGAGAATTGTTCCTGAAGCCAGGTGATATCCAGAAGCTTATTAATCTGATCCTGGCTGATATACTTAGATATGATAGTGGACAGTTCGGGGATTTTCTTTACAACTTGATCATATAGCCCCACTAAGGAGGAAATGATTTCTGGAATTGCCAAAACACATACAAGTACAATTACAAGAATCACAGATATAATTGCGAGGAACAGACTAATAGAACGAATGCGATCCTCTGATAATTTATGTTTTACCTTCTTGTTAAGTTTAAAAAATAATTTCTCATAGGCTTTCATTGGTACATTAAATATGAAAGCAAGAACTCCGCCAATGATAACTGGCATTGCAAGTCCCAGCATGTGAAAAAATCCATCCATTATGGATTGAATATTTAGTGCTGCGGCTAAAAGCAGGGCAGCTATCACAAGAATTATAATATTTTTCTTGAGTGTTTGATCTTTCATGATGGAAGTCCTTTCTTATTATAATGTCTTATTGTACAGAAAGTTGGAGAGGAATTCAAGAGAAATGTGGAATGGTATAGAGTCACGCATATGAATAGGAGTCACGCATATTCAGAAATCCTGCGGATTTCTGAATTGTGGCGTATCCGCCACATAGAAAAACAGATATAAGTATATTCCTGAATGCGAGCGTTCGTCATATACTTATATCTGTTTTTCTGCGTGGCTCTGAACGATTACATGTTTACGTTCAGATGTCTTGGGAGACCGTCTACCATGATTGGAGATAGTTCAGCCTGAATTAATGGTCTGATATAACGAATCAGATCTTCTGTTACATAGTCATCTTCTGTAATCCATTCTAATGGGACTTTCTTCTCGATATTCGCGATATCATGTACATCATGAGTTTCAGTGATACACATATATGGATCATCAGAAATTCTCTTCAGTACAACAACTCGTCCACTCTCGCCCTCGAAGGCAGCCTTAACAGCAGCACCGCCAACGTTGAAGGCTTCTGTGATATCTGTACGGCTAGTCATATGTCCTGCACAACGCTGCATAGTTGATAATTCAACGGCACGTGTCTTGATTCCTAATTCAGAGCCAATCTTGTTTGCTAAAAACTTAGCAGAACCAGCTAACTGCTTATGTCCAAATGCATCGACGAACTCTACATGATCTGAAAGTTCGAAGACATAACGTCCGTCAGCAACTTTGATACCTTCTGAAATCGCAATTACCATAGAGCGACCCTTTGCACTGACAGCTTTCACGTGATTCATGAATTCATCAATGTCAAATACTTTCTCTGGAAGATAAATCATATCAACGCCTTCACAGTCCTCACCCTTAGCCAATGCAGCGGCAGCGGTAAGCCATCCAGCATTACGTCCCATGATCTCTACAATGGTAATTGTTGGATAGTCATATACAAGGCCATCACGAATGATTTCCTTCATAGTAGAAGCAATATACTTGGCAGCACTTCCGTAGCCAGGAGTATGGTCGGTTACAGCTAAATCATTATCAATAGTTTTAGGAACACCCATGAACTTGATATCACTGTTAATAGACTTACCATAATCAGAAAGCTTCTTAATGGTATCCATGGAATCGTTTCCACCAATATAGAAGAAATACTTGATATCAAGCTCCTTGAGCTTATTGAAAATCTTAACATATGTATCTTCGTTTCCTTCTACATCTGGAAGCTTATAACGGCATGAACCTAAGTATGATGAAGGAGTTCTCTTTAAAAGATCAATATCAATATAAGACTGAATCTTTTCTGATAAATCAACATAGTCTCCATCTAAAAGTCCCTTGATTCCGTGAAGCATGCCGTATACTTTATCAGCGCCTCGATCCTTAGCGGTTTTGAATACACCAGCAAGGCTGGAATTGATTACAGATGTTGGACCACCTGACTGGCCAACGATAACATTTCCTGTCATAATATCCTCCGTTCTTCATATAACATGAAGTAGTTATGAAAGTATTTTAGCATGATTTTATAAAAGGTACAACCGAATAAAGGATGGCTTTAAGGATTTATGTATTGACGAAAGGGAACTGGAGACACTAAAATATATCTTAGACCAAAGTAGCATATATATAATACGCAGGTCGAAGTTTGGGTACAAGGAGGATTACAATGCCAGTATCAACAAGAATGCCTGCAACAAGCAGACGAAGAAATTATAAGCATTATATTAAAAAACCAGAATATGAAACAAGAAGAGATAAGCTGAACATCTTCTTTAAGAAAGCTCACGAGAAGAGAAATATTTCAGCACAAGAATATACAGAGTTTATGGGGGATATGATGGATAACCCTGTAGTGAGTGAGATGAAGAAGTATAACCATCACAGTCACACAAGCTGTTACCAGCATTCCGTACATGTGTCTTATTATAATTATCTGATTTGTAAAAAGTTCGGATGGGATACGAAAGCTGCTGCAAAGGGAGGTTTGTTACATGACCTGTTCCTCTATGACTGGCATGGACATAAAACAGAGATGGGAGAACGGATGCATGGATTTGAACATCCGACTAAGGCGTTAAAGAATGCACAGAGTAATTTTGATATTACGGAAAAAGAGGGAGATATTATTAAGAAGCATATGTTCCCGCTGACAGTTACGCCGCCGAAGTATAAGGAATCTTATGTAATTGTTATGACAGATAAGTTCTGTAGCTTTGGTGAAGTAATGGATCGCTTCTTTAAGGGTAAGAAGCGAGCAACATTTAGGAAAGATACTAGAAAGCAGATAGAGGGCAGTCAGGATTATAATGTGCTAAGAGATTC
>JAQUVV010000294.1 GCA_028693195.1 Lachnospira sp. | reverse complement strand
TATCCGTGTTGTGGAATTACTGGAAAAGGATGGGAAAGGCTTGAATCTGACCTGGGAGGTTCGTGATGGATTTGTGAATCATAGAACGTCGGGGAATCCATCAACATTGGAAGGTAAGGTTGTTCGTCTTTCGGATAAGATTGCCTATATCAATCATGATATTGATGATGCGATCAGAGCCAGGATATTCAGCGAGGATGATATTCCAGAACGATATACATCCGTTCTTGGGAATACGACGAAGTCCAGATTGAATACGCTGATTAATGATATTATAGTCAACAGTATGGGGCATGATGATATTATTATGTCTGAGAAGGTACATACAGCTATGACAGATTTAAGACAGTTTATGTTCGGAAGTCTGTACATGAATCCAACTGCAAAAAGTGAAGAAGTTAAGGCATATAAGCTGATTACTGAATTATATCAATATTATATGAATAATATAGAAGAACTACCCGATAATTATAAAATGTTCATTAAGCAGCGGGGAGAATCTCCGGAACGCGTGGTGTGCGACTATATTGCGGGAATGAGCGATCAATATTCAGTATCAAAGTTTGAAGAGATATTTGTGCCAAAGTCATGGAAAGGTTAATATTACTGGTGGGTAAATGTATTCAAGTGATGTGATAGATGAGGTTATATCCAGAAATGACATCGTGGATGTAATCTCAGGTTATATTAAGTTAAAGAAAAGTGGAAGCTCGTATGTGGGGCTCTGTCCATTTCATAATGAGAAGTCTCCGTCATTTTCCGTGTCTGGAACAAGACAGTTATATCATTGTTTTGGATGTGGAGCAGGAGGGAATGTCATTACATTTGTAATGGAATATGAGAACTTTACATTTTTAGAAGCAGTGAAACTGTTAGCGGATAGAGCTGGAATTGCACTGCCGGAGAATAACAGCTCCAGTGAGGAACGGGCAAACAGAGATATTAAGGCAAAGCTTTTAGAAATCAACAAGTATGCAGCAACCTATTATTTCAGACAATTAAAGTCGGAAAAGGGAAAGCTGGGATTGGATTATCTGAAGAAGAGAGAACTTTCGGATGAGACAATCAATCGATTTGGTCTGGGGTATGCGCCTCAGTCAACAGGAGAGCTTTATAAGCAGTTAAAGGAACAGGGTTACAATGATGATCTGTTAAAGGAATCAGGGTTGTTTACTTACGAGAGAGGAATTCATGAGAAGTTCTGGAATAGAGTAATTTTCCCGATTATGGATATCAATAATAAGGTGATTGGTTTTGGTGGTCGAGTGATGGGGGATGCGAAACCAAAGTATCTGAATTCTCCTGAAACAAAGCTGTTTGATAAGAGCAGAAATCTGTATGGATTGAATATTGCAAGGACATCGCGAAAGCCGAATATGATTATCTGTGAAGGATACATGGATGTGATTTCTATGCATCAGGCAGGATTTTCTCAAGCGGTAGCTTCGTTAGGTACGGCATTGACACCGGGACATGCAAGGTTACTAAAGAGATATACAGATCAAGTTCTCATTACTTATGATAGTGATGAGGCAGGTGTGAAGGCTGCACTTCGAGCAATTCCACTGCTAAAGGAAGCGGGACTCTCCACAAAGGTTATTAATATGAGACCTTATAAGGACCCTGATGAATTCATGAAAGCACTGGGAGCAGAAGCATTTCAGGAGCGAATCGATAAGGCTCAGAACAGTTTTATGTATGAAATCGGAATTATTGAGAAAAAATATGATAGACAAGACCCAGAAGAATCAACAAGGTTCGAACGGGAGGTGGCTGCGAAGCTGGTAGGATTTTCAGAAAAGCTGGAAAGAGATAATTATCTGAAAGCGGTATGTCAGGAATTTTCAATTTCAAAGGAAGGTATGGAACAGATGGTTTCCAGACTTGGGAACAAAGAGGGAATCATACAGAGAGAATCACAGAATGATGTCCAAGGAAAACAGCCAAAGAAAAAGAAAGAGGATGGCGTCAGACAGGCAGCCAAGATTTTATTGACATGGATGATTGATGATGCAGAAATCTATGAGAAAGCGAAAGCTTATATTCAGCCAAAGGATTTTGTGGATCCATTATTGCAGGATGTTGCTGAAAAACTGTACCATCAGTTTGAAGAAGGAAAGGTCAATCCGGCAGCAATTATTAATACATACGAGGCTGAGGAAGAACACAGTGAAATAGCAGCAATGTTTTCTGCGGATCTAAGTGACAATCTAAGTAAAATGGAACGCATGAAAGCACTGAATGAGACAGTGAAGAATGTAAAGAAAAATAGTCTGGATGCAGAGATGAACCAGACCACAGATGCCAAACGAATGTTGGAAATCAGTATTGAGAAAAACAAGCTGAATCAGATCAATATTCCGTTGTAAAGCAGAGATATCATCATATATATGAAGCGATGCTTTATGCAATTTGAGCAAATTTGAAGCTTCGTGGCTAAAAAGATACAGAACAGTTACGAAAAACAATAACAATAGATAAACAAGAACATGGAAGGATGGACCAGTCAAATGGCAAAGAAGAAAATCGACGTAACAGAAGAGAATGTAATGGAGCAGGAATTATTGGAAGAAGAAACAGAGAAAGCAAAAAAATCTGCAAAGAAATCCTCTAAGAAGACTAAGGAGGAAGAAGAACAGGAGAACAATGAAGAAGCTCTTGCAGCAGAGATGCAGGCTAAGTTCGATGAGAAGTGCAAGGCATTGCTTGTTCTTGCAAAGAAGAAGAAAAATGTATTGGACTATCAGGAAATTATGAACTTCTTTACAGATACAGATTTTGAAGCTGACAAGATGGAAAAAGTATTCGAATTCTTAGAGGCAAACAGTGTAGATGTAAAGATGGCTGAAGATGACACTGAGGATGATGAAATCATTCTGGACGAAGAGGAAGAAATCGATATTGAAAAGATTGATCTTTCCGTTCCAGATGG
>JAQUVV010000058.1 GCA_028693195.1 Lachnospira sp. | reverse complement strand
TAGGAGCACTGACCGAAGTTACCGAATAGACCGGCACCGGATGCAAAGTTAATAACAGAGCCTTGTGTTTCCTTCAGATAAGGATAGCATTCTCGCATGTAAAGAAATGCAGAATAAAGTCCTGAGTAAATAGCCAGATTGAACTGCTCCAAAGTGTGATCACAGAGCTTAACACCAGAAGCAGATGCCTGTGCATTATTAATCAGCACATCAATTCGTCCAAAGGTTTCAATAGTCTTGTCCACCACATTTTTTACGGAAGCTTCATTGTCTCCTTCTGCGTTCACATCGGCAGCTACAGTAAGCACGGAAATACCATATAGACGTTCTAATTCTTCTTTTGCATCTTCCAGCTTCTTCACATTACGCCCGGTGAGAACAAGATTGGCACCTTCCTTAGCATATGCGGTAGCAATTCCATATCCGATTGATCCAATAGAACCATCCTTTAAAACTGCTTTACCTCCGCCTGTAATAATTGCTGTTTTACCTCTAAAAAGTTTTCCCATAATAAAAACTCCTTTCATTTGATAAATGTATTTTATCATAAAAAGGTTGGAAAATGCATCTAGAAATGGTATATTTATATTAATTAATTCGGAAAAGTTATATTTACATAAGATGTGTTTTACTGGAGGTGCCAATGGCAATTTTATTACGGACGGAAATCAGTGTCATTGCTATTATTTTATTAGTGGTTTTAATATATCATGAATCAGGATGAAATTGGAGTACGGAGAAGAGCGATTCGTCTTTGCTTTCCTATTGCATTATTTATAGTGCTTTTGATAGCAACACCATTTACCGGATGGATTTTCAGCGTGAGTGCAGATAATGTATACACTAGGGGACCGCTGTACTTCACGCAGATTATTGTGTCTTTCTTTTATTTGATATATCCTTCAATCATTGCCTTAAATCATGCTAAGAAAGCAAAGTCAGCATCAGAGAGAATGGATTGTTATACACTTGCGGCGTTCATTGTTATGCCCTTGCTGTCAGGAGTGATTCAGGCATTATGTTTTGGTCTGCCGACGGTTTCTATTATGATGGTTGTGTCAGAACTATAGAAAAGCTCATAGAGAATGCAGATCAGCAGATGTATTTGAATAAAAAGAGAAATCGTGAAAAGAGATTAGCAAAAGCTCATTGAGAGAAAATAAAATATACAATTGAATTATACAGACTAAAAATAACACTGTTATCGGATAATGGTGTTATTTTTTATTGACATTTTTATCAATAACATGTATTATCATTCTTGGATTAGACAAGACTAACATATATTATTTGAGAAAAATAATCGTTAGATATATCTATTAAAGAGCGATAAGGAGTTTAATTTATGATGATTAACAAGCGGCTGATTTCAACAGTCGAGAATAGTAAGAAGTATATTATTTACAATGTCATGTTCCAGTGGATTTCATTAATTGCAAATGTTGTATTAATGGGCGGAATTGTGACTTTAATTGGAGTCTTGTATCAAGGGAAGCTGGAGACAGGAAACAGAATGGTTGCATTCAGCATGATTGCAATAATATGCGCGGTATTAATACGATTTACGTGTACGATTCTTGCCAACAGAATGAGCTTTCTATCTTCGAAAGCTGTAAAAAAGGTATTGAGAGAAAAAATATTTGATAAGTTACTGAAATTAGGAACTTCCTACGAAGAAGAGGTGAAGACGTCTGAAGTAGTGCAGATGGCAGTGGAAGGTGTGGATCAGTTAGAGATATACTTTGGTGCATATCTTCCACAGTTTTTTTATGCCATGCTGGCACCAATTACCTTGTTTGCAATTATATGCTTTATCAATGTGCCCGCAGCGATTGTTCTTCTTGTATGTGTTCCGTTAATTCCAGTTTCAATCGCAGTAGTACAGACATGGGCGAAGAAGCTTTTGTCAAAGTACTGGGGACAGTATACGGCGCTTGGAGATACATTTTTGAGAATCTCCAGGGTTTAACCACACTGAAAATCTATCAGACAGATCAGTTCAAGAATGAAGAGATGAATCGTGAATCTGAAGAATTTAGAAAAATAACCATGAAAGTGTTAACAATGCAGTTAAATTCTATTACCATCATGGATTTAATTGCCTATGGTGGTGCAGCACTGGGAATTATTATGGCAGCGACACAGCTACGAGCAGGGCATGTATCCATGACAGGATGCCTGTTTATTATTCTGCTTTCAGCAGATTTCTTTATTCCCATGAGACAGTTGGGGTCATTCTTCCATATTGCAATGAATGGAATGGCAGCAAGTGATAAAATCTTTAAGCTGCTGGATCTAAAAGAGCAGGAAAAAGGAAAAGAGAGCATTACAGAGGATCGAACAATTGAGATAAAGAATGTTTCATATTCTTATGATGGAGAACGACAGATATTGAATGAAGTAGATATGAAGGTTTCTCATGGGCAGTTTGTTTCAATTGTTGGAGAAAGTGGATGTGGAAAATCAACCTTGGCAGGAATTCTCATGGGAAAGAACAAGGGATATTCTGGAACAGTTACAGTCGGTGGTAAGGAATTGAAATCAATTACAGAGGAAAGTCTGTTAGAGAATATTACATATATTGGACATCAGAGTTATCTGTTCAAAGGAACAGTTCGAGATAACCTGCTGCTGGGAATCCCTGCTGCAAAGCGCAGATGTATTTCAGAAAATGCAAGGGCTTGCGATGAAACACTATGGCAAGTGCTGGAAAAAGTGAATCTTGCAGAGTTTTTCAAAGGAGAAAAGGGATTAGATACACAACTGAATGAGAAAGCTGGGAATTTGTCTGGTGGACAATGCCAGAGACTTGCCCTTGCAAGAGCATTGCTTCATGAAAGTGAAATTTATGTATTGGATGAAGCAACTTCCAATATTGATGTGGAAAGTGAGAATGACATTATGAGAGAGGTATATCATATGGCAAAGACGAAGACTGTCATCATGATTTCACATCGACTGGCCAATGTGGTTCCGTCTGACTGGATTTATGTCATGAATCAAGGACAGATTGTAGAACAGGGAACGCACGAGAAAATTGTAAATCAAGAGGGAATGTATGCGCACCTGTGGAATACACAGCAGAACTTAGAAAATTTTGGAAAGGAGACTGTGTAAAATGAAAAAACGAAGTAACATCGCAGTGATGGCAAGATTAATCGGACTGGTCAAACCGTTGACAGGATATATGATTCTTGCGATTATCATGGGATTAATTGGACATTTATGTGCAGCCTTTATTACAATTTTCGGAGGATTCGCAATTCTTCAGATTATAGGGATTCCAGTGGAATGGAAGTTGTGGACTATTTTCCTCAGTATGGGGATTTTTGCAATCTTAAGAGGAATTCTACGCTATGCAGAGCAATTCTGTAACCATTTCATTGCCTTTAAGCTGTTAGCATTAATCAGAGACCAGGTATTTCAAGCACTGAGAAAGTTATGTCCTGCAAAGCTAGAAAGCAAGGATAAAGGAAATTTGATTTCTGTGATTACATCAGATATTGAATTGTTGGAGGTCTTTTATGCACATACCATTTCACCGATTGTAATCGCAGTATTATTTACAATTGCCATGTGTGTGTTTATCGGACAATATCATGTGATTCTTGCATGTGTGGCATTGGCAGCATATATTACAGTGGGATTGATTGTTCCAGTAATCGTATCAAAATGTTCAGGAAATTCGGGAATAAAGCTTCGAACTCAGTCAGGAGAACTGAGTACTTATGTATTAGAAAGTCTACGGGGACTTTCGGAGATCATGCAGTATAATCAGGGGAACAATAGAATTGCTCATTTAAATCAAATGACAGATGAGCTTTCCACTGAGGAAGAACAGATGAAGCGTATAACAGGAAGAAATATGGCGGTTACCAATCTGCTGATTCTTTTATTTGATATTGCCATGCTTTTTACATCAGCATATCTGTTCCATACAGGTGAAATCGAATTCGAAGGGATTATTATTTCTGTACTAGGGTTGATGAGTTCCTTCGGACCAGTAGTTGCACTTGCAAATCTGGGAAGTACATTACAGAATACATTTGCAGCAGGAAATCGAGTTTTAGATATCTTAGAGGAATCTCCTGTAACAGAAGAAATTACTGGAAAACCGGAAATCACTTTTACAGGTGCAAAAGCAGAAAATGTTTCTTTCTCCTATGAGGATGAATTGATTCTAGATCAGGTATCTCTTGAAATTCCTCGAAATAAGATTGTTGGAATTGTTGGAAAAAGTGGAAGTGGAAAATCAACATTTTTAAAGCTTTTGATGAGGTTTTGGAATATTGATTCTGGAATATTGAATATTTCGGACATTTCAGTGAATCAGATAAATACCACAAATCTTCGTGATTTAGAAGGGTATATGACTCAGGAGACACACCTTTTCCATGATAGTATTCGGAATAATCTTCGTATTGCAAAGCTTGATGCAACAGAGGAGGAAATTGTTGCTGCATGTAAGAAAGCTTCGGTGCATGACTTTATCATGAGCTTACCAGAAGGCTATGATTCACAGATAGGTGAACTTGGAAGTACAGTCTCTGGTGGAGAAAAGCAGAGACTAGGCCTTGCAAGAATGTTTTTACATAATGCACCGTTAGTATTACTTGATGAACCAACCAGTAACTTAGACAGTCTCAATGAGGCTGTGATATTAAAGTCGTTGAAAGAGGATACGCAGGGAAGAACGGTTGTCATGGTATCACACAGAGAATCCACAATGAGAATTGCAGATCAGGTATATTCCATGAATGAGTTATCAAAGTCAGGGAGAGTAAGCTGATGAAAAAAGATATAGACAGCAAAAGGGAAAGAGAAATCAGAATTGTCACACAGATGATTGAGCTTTATTGCAGAAAGAAGCATCACCACAAGAATGGGTTATGTGAAGAATGTCAGGAACTTCGCGATTATGCCGCATTTCGAAGTAACAAATGCCCATTCATGGAAACGAAGACATTCTGTTCCAATTGTAAGGTACATTGCTATCAGCCGGAGATGAGAGAAAAAATCCGTACAATCATGAGATATTCAGGTCCGAGAATTATTCTGTATCATCCGTATCTTGCGACGAGACACGTGATTGAATCTAAGAAAGAAAAAAGAAAACTTGAAAGAGAAAGATAGAAATGAAAACGAGAATTCAGCAAAAGAGGTGAAGGAATGCAGTTAAAGAAAATCGGTTATATTGTTTTAGGATGTATTGGCGTTGGGATTGGAGCAGTGGGAGCAGTACTCCCGTTGCTTCCAGCATTTCCATTTCTGCTTCTTGCAGCGTTTTGCTTTGGAAGAAGTTCAGAAAAATTGAATCATTGGTTTATGAATACAAAGCTATATAAGAACAATTTAGAAAGCTATGTCAAACATCGTGGAATGACAAAGAAAACAAAGATTAAAATTATTTTAATGGTTACAGCACTGATGTCAATTGGCTTTATTATGATGAAAAATGTGCCTGTGGGAAGAATGATTCTTGCTGGTGTATGGGTGTTTCATATTCTTTATTTTACACTGCGCGTGAAAACAATGGATGATCATGCACAGATGGAGTGCTGATGAATAATATATCAAACACAAAAAAATAAACGAAATCTCTTGAAATATTTTTTCGGATTCGATAAAATAAAACAGTTGAAAACCAAATAAGAATTTATTATGCACGACACATGTGGTACCTGAGGGTATGTAAATCTGATTACGGAACTTAACCGTAGTCTATTGCATTCCCCAAGGGGCGCATGTGTCTTTTTTGCGTTTTCACAAATAAAACAAAGGAGTATAAATTTATGCCAAGAAATCAATTTCAAAGGATGGTATTTGCCTTCCTTACAGTTGTTGTAACAGTACATGCTTATGTATTCTACAGTCTTTATGTGGTGAATGGAACCGCACTTATGGAGGTCAACCATGCAGATAGTGTTATCCATGCAATCAATGCACAGGGAGGAGTGTATATGTTTGGACGATTCCTTCCGATATGGGCAGTGATTCTTATCGAATTCTGTTTTGCATATTTTTTGGAAGTGATTATGGGAAGTCCATGTTCTTTCAAGCTGGCGAGGAAAGTATTTGATCCAGCAAAAAATCATCCTATGATGTTTGAGACAGTAATTATCTGTGCCACCGTTGCTTTAATGTGTCCGGCAATGAGCTTTATAGCAGCATGGTTATATTATCCATATTATGCTGGATTTAACATATGGACATTACTTGCAAACTGGCTGAAGCTGGTATGCTTTAATTTCCCATTTGCTTACTTTACACAGCTGTTCTTTATTCAGCCACTGATTCGAACTGTATTCAAATGTTTATTCCGCAAAGACATTGCAATGAGGGAGCAGGAGAATCATGTAAATCGCTCACAGAATGAATCAGAAGCAATTGAGGATGTGATTGTAAGAGAGAAGGAAATCAAGGAAGGAAAGTAATAAGTATATAAGGCGCTTGATGAGATAATTTATTAATAAGATGTTTTATTGTCCATATGGGAAATGGGAAGCTACAGTCATCTGCATTGAAGAGCCATTAAGGGAAGAGGCATCTGCAGTTGTGAATTCTTTAAAGAAGGCAGGATTGTCGAAGGTTGTTATGATGACGGGAGACAGTGAGCGGACGGCAGCAGCCATCGCGAAACGCGTTGGTGGCGTGATTATGCCAACCACGTCAGCATTATTACATAATACATCAACATTGTATATTGGATTGAAGAGTATGGGAAACCTGTTGAATTAAAGATTTTGGATTATATTGCATTAAAATGAATTGATTCAATTAAGAAAAATGATATCATGATTATTATGGAGGCTGTTATACGAAGATGTAGATAGTGAAATCTACATTCTTTGTGTAACAGCCTCTTATATTTCATCTAAATAGGCATATAATGATTTTGGGTTAGACGATGCTAATTGTAGTGAGTGCATATATAGGTATATAAGAATGAATCTGATATTCGACAGAACGAATGAACATAGCTTTGAACAGATATGCGTATAAAAACAAAAGAGATTAACCTAGGATAAAGGGGATAGAGAATACATGAAATATAATAATAAAAATGCAAATCAGAATACGGAAGGTTGTGAATCCTGCAAAGAGATCGATTATCATGAAATCATAGAATGCATTACCTGTGCACTGGATGCGCGTGATACTTATACAGCTTCATGTTGAAACAGTCTGTAAAGAAGAGCTGGAAGCGTGTTTCGGTAACAGTGTAAAATGAGCTGATTTATTTATTTTATAGCATGTTGAAAAATGATGTTATATAAAAAATTCATTATTTATTTGACAATATCCGAAATCGGACTTATACTACACAAGTCCGATTTCGGATATTTTATTGATTTACAAGGAAATTGCATTTTCTATAAATCAAAAACACTGCATGAACAATATTAATTTGATCTTAATGGCAGAAATGAGATAACAGTCATGTGATAGAGATAAGATTGGGAGGAACATTTACAATGAATAATCAGAATTTGATTCGTGAACATATTAAGCTGTATGACCAGCTATATAAGGAGCAGGAGGACTTTTATCACCGTGCAGCAAAACAGGCAGGGCTTTCCGATGCCGCCCATTGGGTACTGTATCACCTATGCACCACAGGAGAGCCTGTGATTCAGAGTGATTTATGCAAGGAATGGTATTTTTCCAAGCAGACCATTAACTCATCGGTAGGGAAGTTGATGGAGATGGGATATTTGAATCTGCAGGCATCCAATGGAAGTGGAAATCGAAAGGTGCTTTCATTGACGGAGGAAGGAAAAGCGTTTTGCGAAAAACATGTGGTTCCATTCATGGAAGTGGAGCGGCTTTCTTTTGTGGAATTGAGTGAAGAGGAACGAGAAACGATGCTCCGGCTCATGAGAAAGCGAATGGAGATTATGAATCGGGAGGCAGAGAAAATATGGCAGTAGGTTTATCTGAACATTTAAATTATAAAAAGCTGATTCGATTTGTTGCACCATGCGTTGCAATGATGATTGTGACATCCATATACAGTATTGTAGATGGATTCTTTGTATCCAATTTTGCGGGAAAGAATGCATTTGCGGCAGTAAATCTGATTATGCCAGTTATTATGGCACTGGGAGCATTCGGATTTATGATTGGAACCGGAGGAAGTGCACTGGTGGCCTGTGTATTAGGACAGGGAAAGATTGAACGGGCAAGTAAGATTTTTTCGATGCTGATTCAATCTATTGTAATTGTGGGAATCGTACTGTCAAGCATTGGCTTTATATTGATGCCGCAGATTGTAGAACTGCTGGGTGCCAGTGAAATCATCTTTGGAGATTGTGTGATATATGGAAGAATCCTGTTGATTGCCATTACATTTTATATGCTGCAGAATAGTTTTCAGAGTTTCTTGGTTACTGCGGAGCGGGCAAAAATGGGACTTGCGATTTCAGTGATGACAGGAATTATGAATATGATTCTGGATTTCCTGTTTGTGTATATTCTTCATTGGGGAATAGCAGGGGCAGGTGTTGCAACAGCCATCGCACAGATGGTCGGAGGCGTGATTCCATTTATTTATTTTGCAAAAAAGAACACTAGTCTTTTGCGATTCCAATGGACGAAGTTCGATTTTTCAACAATTAAAAAGGCATGTGCAAATGGTTCTTCGGAGATGCTGACGAATCTTTCCAGCTCTTTTGTGGGGATTCTTTATAACTTTCAGTTAATGAAATTCGCAGCGGAGGATGGAGTGGCAGCATACGGTGTTGTCATGTATGTTGCGTTTATCTTTATGGCATTCTATTTCGGTTACGCCATTGGAATTGGACCATTAGTAGGCTATCAATATGGGGCAGGAAATCATGTGGAATTAAAGAATATTTTACGAAAAAGTTTGGTGATTACATTGATTTCAGCATTGGCCATGACATTCTTTGGAGAAGTGTTTGCAAAGGGCATTTCAGAAATGTTTGTGGGCTATGATGCACATTTATTGGAAATTACTGTGCGTGGAATGAGAATCTATTCCATATCCTTCCTGTTATGTGGATTCAATATATTTGGTTCAGCATTTTTTACAGGATTGAACAATGGTTTGGTATCAGCAATCATTTCTGTGCTTAGAACACTGGTGATTCAGGTGCTGTCCATCATACTCCTGCCAATGATATTCGGTGTAGATGGAATATGGTATGCAATTGTAGTTGCGGAAAGTGTAACGTTGTTGATTACAGGTGCATTTTTGATTGGTAATAAGAAGAAATATGAGTATTAATGATGAAGATTAATAAAAAATAAGGAGAAATGTATAAATCTTTTACTTGAAAGATTTTGTATAAGAAAAAACGATGAACATCAAACAGAAATTTGCAAGATACGTATCACAGAATATATTAGGAATGATTGGACTTTCCTGTTATATTCTGGCGGATTCATTCTTTATATCGAAAGCCCAGGGGGCAAATGGACTGACGGCACTGAATCTGGTGCTTCCATTATATAATCTGATATTTGCTATTGGGTCTATGATTGGAGTGGGGGCGGCAATTCGGTATTCTATTGCTAAGTTTACGGATGCAAAGGAAGCAGACAAATATCTGCCAAATGCATTGTTTTTTACGACAGTGATTGGTCTGATTTTTTCAATGATTGGAATATTTCTTCCGGGACAGTTGTTACAGTTACTTGGTGCAGATGCTGTGATTGTGGAAGTGGGAACTAGTTATACACGTATCTTTATGATATTTGCACCGATATTTATGTGGAATTACGTGGCAAATGCATATGTCAGAAACGATGGTGCACCAACTGTTGCCATGCTTGCAACGCTTCTTTCCAGTTTGTTTAATATTATATTTGATTATATCTTGATGTTTCCACTTCATATGGGAATGTCAGGCGCGGCGCTTGCCACTGCATTTTCACCGATTGTGGGAATTGGAATCTGCTGCATCCACTTGTGCTCATCAAAGAGTCATGTCAAGCTGAAGTTCTGTTTTCCTTCCATCAAGCGATTATGGAAATCCTGTCAGCTAGGAGTATCAGCATTTGTTGCAGAGATGTCCTCCGGTGTGATTACCATTGTGTTTAATTTCTTGATTCTTGGCCTTGCTGGAAATGTTGGCGTTGCGGCTTACGGTGTGGTTGCAAATGTTTCGCTGGTTGCAGTTTCGGTCTTTAATGGAATTGCACAGGGAAGTCAGCCGTTAATCAGTGACAGCTATGGTAAAAAGGATATGAAAGCGGTACATACCTTGAGAAATCTTTCGTTTATTCTTTCGGTGGTGTTGGCAGCAGTGATTTATGGATTATTATTCTTATTTGCAGACCATGTGATTGAAGTCTTTAATCAGGATCATAACATGGAATTTGCAGCCTATGCCAGAGTAGGTGTGAAGCTTTACTTTACTGGAATCTTCTTTGCAGGAGCCAATATTGTGGGAAGCAGCTTCTTTTCTGCCACTGAAAAGGTGCGGGAGGCATTTGCTGTTTCCATGTTGAGAGGATTTATACTTATTACAATTTCCGCCTTTGTGATGTCGGCATTATTCGGTATGAATGGTGTGTGGCTGGCTTATATGGTGGCAGAACTGTCGACCTGCATGGTGATGGTGATGTTTCTGGTGCGAGGAAGAGGAGTGATGAATGAAAAGAAAATTGCATCTGTGTAGTGATTTCGTATAAAGAATGGTATAATCATGTAAAAGCATTAAGAAAAAACAAGCGGAGATAAGTGAAATGATTAAACCAATTATGAGAGATATATTTTTCTTGAACCAGAAGTCAGAACCTGCAACGAAAGCAGATCAACAGGTTGCTGTGGATTTGCAGGACACGCTGAAAGCCAATGAAGAACAATGTGTAGGCATGGCTGCCAATATGATAGGTGTAAAGAAAAACATGATTATCGTGAATATGGGAAATGGTTTTCTAGGCAGTGCAAATGTGGTGATGATGAATCCGGTGATTCTAAAAAAGAGTGGGCCATATGAGGCAGAGGAAGGGTGTCTCAGTCTTTCAGGAACAAGAAAGACCACCAGATATCAGGAGATTGAAGTGCAGTATGAGGATATTCACTGGAATCGTCAGAAGGAGAAGTTTACAGGATGGACGGCACAGATTATACAGCATGAAATAGATCATTGTAATGGGATTATTATATAGGAGGTCACAGCATGAGTGGAAATATGATTGGGTTTTTGATGTGGTTATTCTTTGGTATAGTGATGGTTGCTTTTGGAATCTGGGCACATTTTTCCAGAAAAGCAGTCGGGTTTTGGTCGAATATCCGGGTGACAGATGAGAATGTAACAGATGTAAGAAAGTATAATAATGCGGTAGCAAAGCTGTTTTGTGTTTATGGAATTATATTTGCGATATTAGGGGTTCCGTTGCTGTCAGGACAGAATTCGGCATGGATTCTTTTCTCCGTTGTTGGAGTCTTATTTGAGAGTATTTTTGCAATGGTGATTTATACAACTGTCATAGAGAAGAGATATCGAGTGAGGTGATTTGTTATGAATGTCGGGTTTTTTAGCTGTGTTGGCTTGATTCCTATATTTGGAATTATGGGATTGGTATTCGCACTTGGCAAGGCAAAGGCAGCAATATTGATTTCTGGATTTAATGGATTATCAAAGGAAGAACGAGGCAGATATGATCAGACTGCGATGAGCAAGGATATGAGAAATTCTTGTTTCCTTTGGATGATGATTATGCTCGCGGGTGCATTGGTGTCATATTTTGTTACAACATATGCTGCGGTTTGTGCGTATGTAGTATGGCTGGTATTGTTCTTTAGAGATGTACATATGGATGCGCATAAGGCATTTGAGAAATATTTGTTGAGGTAAATAAATCATGAGGTATGGATTAATGTGCTTGACGATTCCAATAGGTCTAATATTTTGCGGGCTAGGAATTCTTTTTTATAGGGAACGGTTAGAAATTAATATTCTGCCCATAGAGTTAAGAAGGAATGGGCTTTCAGCAAATGAGATAAAACGAAGGAAAAAGATATACAAGCTGTTTGGAATAGGATTTATTTTAGTAGGTTTGCTCATTGCGATATCACCGCTGATTGTGCCAGAAGAGATGATTATACAGTAGATAAAATATTGGTTATATGCATGGAATCATTTTATAAGAATATAATAGGGAAGGTATTGACATATTAGCAGTTCTTGATATAATGAAAATGAAATAGGAAATTCAAATAATAATATGCTTTTTGCATATATTATAATATCTGGATGCAACTTCCGGATTCTCTGCTGCGGAGAGTTTAAATATGAGCAGAATAAATAAAAGTTGCGTTGAATGGCTCTGATGTAAATCAGAGCTATTTTCAATGATAAGAGAGGTTATATGTATAGTCCATATGAGTTAAAAGAGCTTACAGAGAAACCACGAATTAATGATGTGTCACTCGAAAGCCTTCGTCAATATTATGAATATTATTTAAATCCCTTTATCTATCGTTATAATGTTACATATGCAGATTGGAACACAAAAGATTTAGAGTTAAGGTTTGATTACGAGAATTTCTGCCATCTTCTTGGTATAGAATCAATTGTTAAAAAATCAGTATCATCTTCGAATTTGAGGGATTATAAAGGTTTACGAGGATGGGAAAATATTAAAAATGGTTCACTTGATATTGCAACACTAAAGAAGATAAACAAGAAGCAGTTCATGAATGTAAAAGCGAAATATGTTTATTTTTATTTAATCCCGAATCTTTTAACAAATCCCCTTGCTGTCAATTATGATAAATCAAAAGTAATACCATATACATCCATAGAAAGTGAATTGATTTTTTATAGTCAGGTGGAAAATGATACAGCAATCATTCATCTTGGAGTAGAGTGTAAAACGGGCGCTTCTTATCGAATTCCAAGAACCTTTTTTGTGGAAAAAGTATCATCAGATTTGGCAGATATTTATGTCAAAAATCAAGAAAAAATAGAGGTTTCTATTCAAAATCGAATTATTTTACAATAAGAACATTCTTTACTCACATCATCTTCTCCACCATCTCCGTCAGCACATCAATAATCGTATCCATATCCTTTTCATCAAAATGAAAAATCGTAGAAGTAAATGCAGAAATACAGCACTGTACACGAATTCTGTTTTTAATCGTATCTTCAATTCGGTTTGTTTCCATAAGGCGATTCAGAAGAATTTCAGTAATTAAGTGAGGAATAAAAGGACTGTGAGTGCCTTCTGAAAAGAAAGGAAATTCTTTTTTGATATTGCTTGCTCGGAAATCCTGTAAGAACTTTGTTACAAATTCTCTTGGCTGGGTGAAAAATTCATCGTAGTAGGACAGTGATCCTAATGAGTTCTCAAAATAAACCATAATAATTTCATGATATAAAGCATAGATATCCGAATAATGAAGGTAGAAAGATCCTTTATAAATCATGGCTTGCGCAGAAAGTTCGGTTACAGTGATTTTCTCGACAGGTTTCTTTTTGAGCAGTTCTATCATAACACTCTTGATATTTCGTTTCGTTTTGATGACGCGTAAATC
>JAQUVV010000293.1 GCA_028693195.1 Lachnospira sp. | reverse complement strand
TGAAACGGTAGAATCTATTAATCAGCTATGTTTTGAAGTGAATTCCGAGGAGAAGTATGAGCTGTTTAAACAACTGTTGATTTATAATAATCCAGATAAAGCAATGATATTCTGCGGAACGAGGCAGATGGTGGATGTGCTTTGTAGAAAGCTTGCCAGAGATGGAATACGCTGTGGAATGATTCATGGAGATATTGAGCAGAGAGACCGTATTCGAACCATAGACCGGTTTAAAAGTGGCGCATTCCGATATCTGATTGCGACAGATGTTGCCGCAAGAGGAATTGATGTGGATGATTTGACGCATGTGTTTAATTATGATTTCCCAACGGGAAGAGAGACATATGTACATAGAATCGGAAGAACTGGGCGTAATGGAAAGAAGGGAACCGCAGTCAGTATCGTGTGCCCGGAAGATAAAAAAATGTTTCAGATGGTTCAGGAGTATATTGGGATGAAGCTTCCCACAGATGTACAGATAATCATGGAGAAGGATATGACTGACCAGTTCTGGTTAAGACATAAGGAACGTCCTAAAACAAAACCAAAAAAAGGTGCGGATTTTAACCGAACAATTACTAGATTATCAATTGGTGGTGGAAAGAAATCTAAGATGAGAGCAGTAGATATTGTGGGAACTCTTTGTAGTATAGATGGAATGACTTCTGATGACATTGGAATCATAGATGTTCGGGATAGTCTGGTGTATGTGGATATTCTGAATGGAAAAGGGGAAAAGGTTCTGGAGGTATTGCAGACGAAGCCTGTAAAGGGAAAGGTCCGTAAGGTAAGAATTTCCAGAACATCTTAAATATGAAATTTGATACAATAAGACTGCTTAGGTAAGTGATATTGATACAACAATTGCATCATATACAAAACAAGAAGTGATGTAATGATGAGGCTGAAAGATTGAGGATATACATGTTAGACAAGAATATAGTAAAGGCACTGTTGGATTGGTATCATATGAATGCCAGAACATTGCCATGGAGAGAAAATCAAGAGCCATACAGAGTGTGGGTTTCAGAGATTATGCTGCAACAGACCAGAGTGGAGGCTGTAATTCCATATTTTTTGCGATTTATGAATGTATTGCCAACCATTGAAGCTTTGGCGGAGGTGGACGAGGAGCAGCTACATAAACTGTGGGAAGGACTGGGATATTATTCCAGAGTTCGTAATCTGCAGAAAGCGGCGAAGGTGATCTGTGAAGAGTATCAAGGCAAGATCCCTTCAGAACATGAACAGATTCTAAAGCTTCCAGGAATTGGCCCATATACGGCAGGAGCAATCAGCTCGATTGCATTCGGACAACCAAAAGCTGCAATTGATGGAAATGTACTACGTGTGATGACAAGAGTTCTTGCAGATGATACAGATATTAATAATATGACTTTTCGAAAAGAGATGGGAAGTTGGTTGGAAGAAATCTATCCAGAAGGTCAATGCGGAGATTTTACGCAGAGTCTGATTGAGCTAGGTGCATTGATTTGTGTACCAAATGCAGAACCGAAGTGCGACCAATGTCCGATTTCCGCATATTGCAAGGCGAGACAAGAAGAAAGACAACTGCAGTTTCCAGTGAAACAGCCCAAAAAGAAAAGAAAGATTCAGGATATGACAGTATTTCTGATGGAAAAGGATGATTCTATTGCAATCTGTAAGCGACCAGACAGTGGGCTGCTTGCAGGATTATGGCAGTTTCCGAATGTGGATGGTGTGCTGAAGGTGCAGGAGGCACTGGACTGGGTGGCAGAGCAGGGGATTGCAGTGAGCAGAACAGACGGAATCATAGAAGAACCAGAAAAGAAACATATTTTCACACATATTGAATGGCATATGCATGTGTACCGTATTCAATGTGAGAAATATCGCGAGAAGCTGGGGATGATAGAAAAGAGCGATGAGCAGGATATTGGCGAATGTGAAAACCCTGCTGAAAAGCTAGAATGGGTGAAGAAGGAAAAGCTGGATGCGGAGATTGCTCTGCCGACGGCATTTCGAAAGCTGCTTGTAAAGTGACAAAATTGTAAGTTTGACGTAAGGCAGGTCGATGGCAGAGTGGAGCCTTCGGTTATATACTCTGTTTTGTAATGAAGCAGCGGGTGAATAAATCCGCATGCAGAATATCATGCAAGATTTTAAAATAATACTGGATTTTGCAAAACAAGGAGGAGTATATGGCATTACTAGATGTTAGAAATTTAAAGAAGGTTTATACAACAAGATTGGGGTCAAATCAAGTTCAGGCATTGTCAAATGTGAATTTTAGTGTGGAACAGGGTGAATATGTGGCAATCATGGGTGAGTCAGGTTCAGGAAAGACAACACTTTTGAATATTCTGGCTTCCCTGGATAAACCAACCAGCGGGGAAGTTATCCTGAATGGGAAAAACACAGTACAGATTAAGGAAAAAGAATTATCAGCGTTTAGAAGAAATAATCTTGGATTCGTGTTTCAGGATTTCAATCTGCTAGATACATTTTCACTACAGGATAATATATTTCTTCCGCTGGTTCTTTCGGGACAGCGTTATGATGCAATGAAGACAAGACTTGATCCAATTGCTGAGGATTTGGGCATTACGAAGATCTTAGGAAAGTATCCATATGAAGTGCCTGGTGGACAGAAGCAGAGAGCGGCAGTTGCAAGAGCGTTGATTACTAATCCACAGATTATTCTGGCGGATGAGCCAACAGGTGCCTTGGATTCCAAGTCTACGGATCAGTTGTTGGATCTGTTCCGGAAAATCAATGATTATGGACAGACAATTCTGATGGTAACACATAGTACGAAAGCGGCAAGTAAAGCAAAGAGAGTGCTGTTTATTAAGGATGGCGAGGTATTCCATCAGATTTATAAGGCTTCTATGACAGATGAAGAGATGTATTCGAAGATTTCAGATACACTGACAGTATTGGCTACAGGAGGTGATCATCTTGAG
>JAQUVV010000057.1 GCA_028693195.1 Lachnospira sp. | reverse complement strand
TAGGAATATATCGTAATTCAACGGTGTGTGTTCCAGCAGACGTATTGACTGCTAGAAATGCATCTTTAATAGTATACGTGTCTGTCTTCTTTCCGTCAATATAAACTGTCCAACCTTCATCGTATGGAATAGAGAACATAATAGAAGAATCTGAAACAATATCGATTGTTCCTTTAATCTTCGTGTCAGAAAAAGAGGTGACCTGTAATGCATTTGAATCTAATGCGTTATAGGCTTGGATAAATCGGGAGGTTTCCAAGGTATATACATTTAACTGCATAGTCGACTCTGAGTATACATTAATGGAATCTGCCAGTGTTACGTATCCAATATCAATGATATGGTTTCCATTTTTCAGCCCTGTATAGTTAGTAACAGTATCGTTAATAGAAACACCAATGGATTCACATTGGTTATTCTTCAGATACAGGTACATGTGTCCATTCTTCAAAGGTGTAAATGTAACTTCTGTGTTGGACGGATATTCATAGGTCAATGTAAATACATTGGCAACACCAGTCAGTGACTCAATCAGAGTATTCTGGTTCTCAATTCCATTATAGGAAGAATTAGGCTTCCACACTTCGTTTAAATCATTCCTAACAGCATATCCGATTGGAAGAGTGTAATTATTCTGGTAGATAAATTCACCATCATTTCCAGTTACATACGAAGTCAGCGAATCCTCAACAAGAATCTTATTGCTAATCAGATATTTTACGGAAAAGAGACTGTTTGTTATTAGCGTGGAACCATCATAGCCATAGGCATTGGTGGAATGTTCAAATCCAAGAAGACCAAACAAGTCGGAAACCCCAGCATTTGAAGTCGATGAAAATGTTGAAATCGTCCGATAGTTATGCCATGCACCATCATTTTTGGAACGTGCACCATAAATCTTGTCCATGCGGTAAAGGGAATCATCATTTGCTGCAACAGTATCTGTTACAGTTTTCACAGCATCGTAATCCAGAAGATATCCAGAACGACTGGTGGTTCCCAGACCTGTTGCATCCATGTTCATCGTGCATTCAACAATACAACAGGAGAATGCGAGAAAAAGAAGAACTGGAATCTTCCAATTGGTATTCTGATGAAGGTAGATAATCAGCGCATAAATCAGGATAAAGGCACCGCTGATATAAATAATCTTAAAATCATAAGTTCCATCGGTAGTAAAAATCTGTTCCGCAATCAGTAGGAAACCAATGGCAATCCATAATGCACCTGTAATCTGCTTATTGGATATAGTTTTTAGGTGATGAAAAGCTTCATATCCCATGGTCAGCAGAAAAAAGATATAGATAAAGGACTGGCGGCATGGAAGACTGTTTGGATAGTGGAATCCGTGCCAGATAAAATTCGGGATGTTTAAGTTAAATGATGTTAAAAATATTAGAAGCAGTGTAACTTTCCCGATTTTTTCACGGGTTTTGACCTTTTTATCCATGATATAAAGTGGAAGCAGTAGAAAGATTGCAACTCCACAATAAATATTGGGATAATGATCAAGTCCAAGATGAACTGGAACTTCTATTAAATGTCTAGTCATCATATTCATAATGGAGAAATATGATGTTAGAGTTGTAGGAAAGTTTATTGAGCTGGATGCCGACAGGGAAAATGTATAGATTTCCGGAAGCAGCAGGCAGGCGGCGAGTCCACCAGCAAGTAGAGAATATACTCCCCAGTGAAGCAGTTTCTTGATTACAATTTTAATATGGTTGTTTCTGTCATAGGAAATCATTAAAACAATGAAGTAAATTATAACTGAAAGGCAGACCATAATGGAAATATAATAGTTTGTGTAAATACAGATTCCAAGAGTAATACAGTAAAGGAATCCCTTATTCTCGTGGACAAGGCGTTCTAGTCCAAGCATGATTAGTGGAACAAGAAGAACACAGTCCAGCCACATAATATTCCAGCTGTATGCGGCTACAAAGCCTGACATAGAATAGAAGAGTCCGAATAATGCCACCACACAGGATTTCGTGTGAAAATGCTTTGTAATATAATAAGTAAAAGTCAGACTGGCTGCTGAGAGCTTCAGAATAATTAAAGCATTCATGATTTCAATCATATATTTCTGAGGAAATAGCACGATAAACCAGTTCGCTGGACTTGCAAGGTAATATGCATAGAGGGAGGTGAAATTCGTCCCCATACCAATATTCCAAGAATATGTGAGACTTTCTCCACTTCTTAATTTATTCCATAATTCTGAGAAAAATGGTGCATATTGATGATACATATCAGAACGGAGATAACAGTTATTTCCGAAAGGGAAAATGCTTTTTACATAGTAAAGGGCAATAAACATAACCAGTGGAATAAAAAATGCGATGAAATATGTGATATTTCCACTTGGAATATTACTTTTGCTGTTATCAAATAGTTGGAAATTTTTCTTTTTCGTAGTCTGCTCCAAGATAAGCCTCCTGATGTTGATATTGTTTGTGCTAAGCCCATGAGCTGTATTCTAAAACAGTTGCAGCGAATGGCTGATATGAGCGATTACACACTTTCATATTGTACTATATTCAATAATTTGTGTAAATGATTTTATGCTTGTATTCTTTGCAATAATTCTGTAATATAGAGAGGAAAGCTCATGTATACGAAGGGAACCTTGTACGTTTTTTCTGTATAAGGAGGATACAATTGAAGCTTAAGAAAAAAACTTGGTACTATTTGAAGTATGCATTTATAGGAATTCTTATTTGCGTGACAGGAATCATATACTGGCTCAGTCACGATTTTAATATGCATTCAGAAAGTGCAGATGACACGAGTACATTTTCAGTAGAAAGTGCAGATGATCAGCATCAGAAGAATGAATCATCAGAGCAAATCACCTTAGAAAACACTTCACAGGAAATCACCACAAACAATATAGAACAGATTTACGTATATATATGCGGTGAGGTTATGAAACCGGGAGTGAAGGAGTGCAAGAAGGGAATAAGAATTTACGAACTGATTGAACTCTCAGGTGGTGTGACAGAACAGGCTGATGAGAAACAGCTGAATCTGGCAGATGTTTTACAGGACGGACAGAAGGTTTATATTCCTGCTGTGGGAGAAAAAGTAGAGCAGATGACAGAATCAGGAGAATTATCAGGCAGAGAAAATCAGACAAAGGTGAATATTAATCTTGCTTCTAAGGAACAGTTAATGATACTTCCTGGAATAGGAGAGGCGAAAGCATTAGATATTATTTCATATCGGACGGAGCATGGAAGTTTTGCGTCCATAGAAGATATCAAGAAAATTTCTGGGATTAAGGAAGCGGCCTATTCAAAGATTAAGAATTTCATATGTGTATGAGAAAGAGGAATGCAGACAGGTTGAATTTTAATATTTAACATTAATATATAGA
This sequence comes from Lachnospira sp., assembly GCA_028693195.1. GTDB lineage: Bacteria > Bacillota > Clostridia > Lachnospirales > Lachnospiraceae > Lachnospira. The sequence continues at coordinate 10,282 of JAQUVV010000057.1, read as the reverse complement.
CGAAATTGCTAACATAGCGGGTTTGGGAATGGAGATTGAGATGGCGAATAAAGTTTTAGTGGTAGATGATGAAAAACTGATTGTTAAGGGACTGAAGTTCAGTTTAGAGCAGGATGGAATGGAAGTGGAATGTGCATACGATGGGGAAGAAGCATTGGAGGCCGTTAAGAATAACGAATATGATATGGTTCTTTTGGATATTATGCTTCCAAAACTGGATGGAATGCAGGTTTGTCAGATGATTAGAGAGTTCTCATCAGTTCCTATTATCATGTTAACAGCTAAGGGAGATGATATGGATAAGATCCTTGGTCTGGAATATGGTGCAGATGATTATATTACGAAACCATTCAATATCCTTGAAGTAAAGGCTAGAATGAAGGCAATTCTTCGTCGGAATATAAAGAAAGAAGCAGCACCCGTAAAGAGTAATATATTAACGATTAGTGATATGAAGATGGACTGCGACAGCCGCAGCTTATATATTGAAGGAAAAGAGATTTATCTGACAGCTAAGGAGTTTGACTTATTAGAGCTATTAGCATTTAATCCGAATAAAGTATATAGCAGAGATACCTTGCTGAATACAGTATGGGGATATGATTATCCTGGAGATGCAAGAACAGTAGATGTACATGTCAGAAGACTTCGTGAGAAGATTGAGAAGAATCCAAGTGAACCAAAGTATGTGCATACCAAGTGGGGAGTAGGATATTACTTTAATGTTTAGAAATAATAAAATTGATCAGTTTAGAAGAAAACATTATAGATTGCATGTGGAATTTGTACGTTGTTTCAGACTGTTACGCAGTAATACACTGAAGATGTTTGTGATTACGGCTGTATTCGGAATTATGTCCATGCTGATTGCATTTGGAGTGGCACATGTTACTTATAAGAATAGTATCTTATCCAGTGAGACAGCAGTTGTTCAGACAGAAGCGGCAGCAATTTCAGGAGATTTTACCAGCTATGCCTCATTAATGGATGCAGAGAAGGCTGGTATCTACAATCTTTTAATTCAGTATTCTTCACTTAATTCTATTCGGATTCGTGTTGTGAATACCAATTACGTGATTGCTTCAGATTCTTATTCTATTGAGAACGGAAAGACCATAGTGAATTCCAATGTAATCAAAGTGTTTAATAATGGAAAAAGCGTCTCAGAAGCAAGTCAGACAACCGGCAATATTGAAGCGGTAGTTCCAATTAATGGGAATTCAGGTGAGATGCTAGGCGTTTTGGTTATGAATATGGATTATTCTGCGATTGAAAGTTTTTCTGAGCAGGTATCAGATCGAACAGACACCTATGGAATTATATTGACAACTGTAATTTTGGCATTAGCCCTTTTATTTGCAAATATATCTTCAAGTAGATATAAGAAGGCATTTAAGGTTGTAGAGGATGTGGCTTCAGGTCATAAGGATAAAAGAATTGAGATGAAGGGTAATACAGAATTAAAAGATTTTGCATTTCATTTTAATCAGATTATGGATCAGAATAATGAATTAGATGAGTCGAGACAGGAATTTGTATCCAACGTGTCCCATGAATTAAAGACACCAATCACTTCAATCAAGGTTCTTGCAGATTCACTTAATATGCAGGAGGATGTACCTGTGGAGCTTTATAAAGAGTTTATGCAGGACATTGCAAAAGAAATTGATCGTGAGAACAAGATTATTGAAGATCTTTTGGCGTTGGTAAGGATGGATAAGAAAGCATCTCCGTTGAATTTGTCATCAGTGAACCTGAATGAGCTGCTGGAAATGGTGCTTAAGAGGTTGAAGCCAATTGCACAAAAAAAGAATGTGGAGATGTTATTTGAAAGCTTCAGACCAGTTGTTGCAGAGATAGATGAAGTCAAGTTTACACAAGTGATTTCCAATCTTGTGGAGAATGCGATTAAGTATAACGTGGTAGACGGATGGGTACACGTATCACTGAATGCGGATTATCAGTACTTTTACGTTCGTGTCGAGGATTCAGGAATTGGAATCCCAATGGAAAGCCAGAATAAGGTGTTTGAGCGTTTTTACAGAGTAGATAAGGCGAGATCTAGGGAAACAGGTGGAACAGGACTGGGACTTGCAATCGTGAAGAATATTATTCTGATGCATCACGGAACAATCAAGATGCACAGTGAAGAAAATATCGGAACAACATTTACTTTACGAATTCCATTGAATTATGTTGAGTAGGACGGAGCGTAATAATGAGAAAAACAAATATAGCAAAAAAATTCATATTACTTAGCTTCATTTTGTTGTCAGTTTTTGGACTTGTGGCATGTGGAAAAGAAAAGACAGGACAGAGCTATGATATTTATTATATGAATTCAGATGGAAATAAGCTGCTGAAGCAGGAATATCGTACAGAAGAAACAGATCAGGAGAAACTGGTTCAGGAGCTATATGACCAGATGAACACTCGACAGAAGAATGATAAGTATATTGTGATTAAGCCAGATCAGGTCAGATTAAACCAAATAGAGATTCAGGATGGAATAGTCAGTTTGATTTTTAATGATTCCTATTATGAGATGAAAACCTCCAGGGAGGTTTTGTTTCGGTCAGCAGTAGTGAAAAGCATCTGTCAGGTGGAAGGAATCGATTATGTGAAATTCGTAGTCGGTGCCAATGAAGCTGTATATGAGGATGGAACAGCTGTTGGGTTAATGAATGAAGAAAGCTTTGCAAATGATTCGACTGATCAGCTTGGAAATATCGAATGGAGAAATATAAATCTGTACTTCGCCAACAAGGTGGGGGATAGGCTGATAAAAGATGAAGTGTCTGTTGCGTATGGTAAGAACATTTCACTGGAAAAGGTAATTGTTGAAAAGTTGATTAAGGGCCCATCCAAGACGGGAGAATATGCTACACTTCCGGCGGATATGAAGCTATTGAATATTTCGGTGAATAATAAAACCTGTTATGTGAATTTAAGCAGTGAATTTTCAACTGAAATGGTAAATGTTTCAGCAATGATTCCAGTATATTCTATTGTGAATTCTTTATGTGAGCTGGATACCATTGATAATGTAAAGATTCTAATCAATGGAAATTCCACCAAGGCATTTAGAGAAAGTGTGAATCTTGATACAACATTGAATTTTAATGCAGAGTTAATACAATAATGATTTACGGGGCTGTTACTGGAAAGGACAGTCATTGAAAAGACCAATTTTTATAGGAGCAGTTTTCGTGCTCACAGGCGCTGTGAGTGCGATTTGCTCTAATCTTTTATTACTATGGATTGCAGGAGGCATCGAAAGCTTGCTGCTTATATATCTTTGCCGAAAAAGAAAGCTTTCGGCTATCTTTTATTGTTATGTAATCGTTTGTCTATTGGCAATGATCACTTCATATGCTAGAACATCAGAAAACATAACGAAATCATTCTATGAAAATCAGCTAGAAGAATCCAACGGAAAACAAGTCAATATCAAAGGTAATGTGAAAAAGATTACTCAGCAGAATGGTTATATGCAGTTGATGCTGCAAAACTGTCAGATTCATATTATAGATGAGAATATTGATTTAAAACAAGCAGGTGTATTGGTGACAGTATCTTCTTTTTCAGGAATCAATGGTGATACTGTTGAACTCAATGGAAAGTTAAAATGCTTTGAGCGATCCAGGAATCCAGGTGAGTTTGACAGCAGAGTTTATTATCATTCTTTAGGATTAGATTATAGATGTCAGGCTTACAATCTTGAGATTGTGAAGCATGCAGATTACGGTTTGGAGCGGATTGCACAGATTGTGCGCACACATATGAATACCGTATTTAACGTAGTTGCACCGGAAGATGCAGGCATATTAGAATCGGTGATTTTAGGGAATCGGGAAAATCTGGATCAGAGTACAAAAGAAATGTATCAGATTAGTGGAATTGCACATTTGCTGGCTATTAGTGGACTTCATATCTCAATAATAGGTATGACATTATATCGGTTACTTAGAAAGCTTTTTCCATTCTTGTCTTCAGCGGTTCTTGCAGGATTTGTGATGCTTGTTTATCTCTATATGACGGGAAATGGAATCTCTGCTTTTCGTGCAATCGTCATGTTTTTAATTGCAATGCTGGCGGAAGTACTTGGACGTACCTATGATATCAGTACAGCATTATCTATTGCAGGCCTATTACTTATACTATCGGATGGACGTGTATTGATCAATAATGGGTTTCAACTTTCTTTTGCAGCGCTGGCAGGTATTTGCTGGGTTTATCCTGCATTATTAAGTGTATTTCACAGAAGTAAGAGTTCAGATAAAACAATGAGCGTCAAGCTTCAGGAAGCGATATTAATGAGTATGTCCGTTCAACTGTCTACGCTTCCAGTTATTTTGTTGTCCTACTATCAATTTCCAGTTTATGGGTTTCTTCTGAATCTCGTGGTAATTCCGTTGATGAGCCTTGTGATGGTAGGAGGAATACTTTCTGGCTTAGCTGGGATATTTAGTATGTCCGCAGCTGGATTCTTTATAGGGATTTCCCATAGCGTGTTACAGTTTTATAAGTGGCTTTGCAGCATATATGTAAAAATTCCAGGTGCTGTTTGTGTAATGGGAAAACCTTCTGAAACAGAAGTTTTTATTTATATAGCAATTTTATGTTTGTTCATGTTTTATGCTTCGTTTGGAAAGAATTTTAAACAATGGAAGAAATTAATGGCAGCTGGGGTACTGGTAATCTCGGTAGTGCAGATGAAGCAATCAGTGAAAAAGGGCATGGTTGTTCAGATGATTGATGTAGGGCAGGGAGACAGTATTTTTATGCAGACAGAGACTGGATTTACCTGTCTGTTTGATGGAGGAAGTACAGATATTAAACATGTAGGAGAAAAGCGAATTCTACCAATGATTAAGAGTCAAGGAGTAAATCATTTGGATTATGTGTTTGTTAGTCATTCCGATGCTGATCATATCAATGGTCTGATAGAACTGATAGAGTCTATGGATTGTACATTTCATATAGAACATATGATATTTCCGGATATTTTGAACAAGGAAGATGATGAAAATTATCAGAAACTAATTGTAATAGCCAGGAAAGCAGGAATCCGAATCGGATTTTCCAGCACAGGAGATAAGCTGGAATATGGAAAACATCTAACAATCACCTGCCTGCATCCAGAAGTGGATTATCCGTATGAATCAGCCAATGATTATTCAGCCGTATATTTCGTTCAATATCAGAATTTTCGAATGCTGATGAATGGAGATGCAGAGAAACATGCGGAGCAGGATATAATGGCGCATTTGCAGGAAAATCAATTGGCACATATTAATGTGTTGAAGGTAGGGCATCATGGAAGCTCCAGTTCAACGTCAGATGAATTTCTTGCACAAATCAAACCGCAGACTGCATTGATTTCCTGTGGGATTTGGAATTCTTATGGACATCCTCATGAAGAGACGATTCAGCATTTAGAAAGTGCAGGAAGCAGAATTTATGTGACCAATCAAAAGGGAGCAATCAGAATAGATACGGATGGAGATATGTATGAAGTACGTACATTCTTAAGATGAAGCATCTGAATATTTTGCAGGTATTTTTCTTAATTGATACAGACAAATTATGAAATAAATGATACAATAAATCGGAATATATCATGAAAGAAAGAGTGATCTGTAAGCTATGAAAACGATTAATGAACATATAAAAACAAATACATATAAGAACGTATATTTAATTTACGGAGAAGAGGAGTATCTGAAAAAGCAGTATCGGGACAAATTAAGAACTGCAATAGCAGGGGATGATACGATGAATTATTCTTACTTTGAAGGCGATAAGATCAATGTGAAGGATGTGCTTGCAATAGCTGATACTATGCCTTTTTTTGCTGATCATCGATTGATTGTTATAGAGAATAGTGGGTTTATCAAATCATCCAATGAAGAACTAGCAGATTATATTAAGGAAATTCCAGATTATCTGATTATGGTGTTTGTGGAGAGTGCGATTGATAAGCGGAATAAGGTCTATAAAGCAATTACAGATAAAGGGTATGTTACGGAGATGAATGCGCCATCTACAGCCCAATTACAGGCATGGATTGCTGGTTTACTTAAAGCTGAAGGAAAAACAATTAATAGAAGTGCAGTCGAATTACTATTATCGAAGACTGGGGCAGGCATGGATCTAATTCGAACAGAATTAGATAAGCTGGTTTCATATTGTATGGATCGAACAGAAGTGACTGCACAGGATGTAGAAGAGGTGTGCGTATCCCAGACGACCAATAAGATCTTCGATATGGTTGCAGCAATTGGAATGAAGAATACAGATCAGGCGCTGAAGCTTTATTATGATCTTTTAACGTTAAAAGAACCTGCCATGAGAATTTTATATTTGATTGTACGTCAGTTTAATGGATTGTTACAGACAAAGGTTGGAATTAATCGCGGAATGAGTCAGTCAGAGATGGCAAAGGCAATTGGAGTTGCACCATTTGTAATCAGTAAATATCTTCCACAGTCCAAGTTATTTTCGGTTGCTCAGTTAAAGGAAGCGTTGAAGGAATGTGCAGATGTGGAGGAAGCGGTTAAGACTGGACGATTAGACGAGAAAATTGCGGTAGAGCTGATTATTGTGAAGTACAGTGAGAAGAATCAACAGTAATTTACAAAATAAAAGATGAGCAGAGTACAAAAAAGGAACCGATGCGAGTGGGTGCTAACATCGGTTCCTTTATTATGTTCGTTTCTATTCGATTAAGCCATTGCGTTAACAGCTTTAGTAATACGAGAAACTTTTCTTGCAGCTGTATTCTTATGGTAAATACCTTTAGAAGCAGCCTTAGAGATTTCGCCAATAGCGACTGGTAATACAGCTTCAGCAGCAGCCTTATCGCCTGCAGCAACAGCAGCGTCAACCTTCTTTACATAAGTCTTTACTCTAGACTTAATAGCCTTATTTCTATCAGCTCTTACCTGACTTGTTAATACTCTCTTCTTAGCAGATTTAATGTTAGCCAATCCGTACACCTCCAAATTATATTGATTTAATTATTAATGATCTGTTTTGCATTAAAAGTCGGACACGGACGATCTAATGTAAACATACTCACATATTTTATATGATAGACATGGTAATGTCAATAAGTATGAGGAAAATAATTGCAAAAAGTTACATATTTTTTAAAATAAATTAGAAGAATGCATAGATTATCTGAACGGAGAAAAAATAAGATTATAAGTTATGTTAAAATAAACAGCGCAGCAGGAATGGAGATTTCATATGGCAGAACAATTTCAAATCCGTACAGACCTGGCAGTTGAAATGAATGAAGAGGCATCAAAGACAACTGGCAGGCTAAAAGGAATTATCGTAAATGAGCATGAGGAGAAAAAGACGGGGATATTGGTGACAGAAATTAAGATTACAAATAAAGATGGGGAACGTGCACTTGGAAGGGAAAAAGGCACTTATATTACTATTGATGCGGATTGCATCAGCTTTGATGATACAGATTACCAGATTCATACGTCAGAGATATTGACACGGTTTCTAAGACAGTTGATTGACGGAATGGTTAAACCCGAAGTGCGAAACAGAAAGCTTTTAGTGGTTGGTTTGGGAAATCGACAGGTTACGTCTGACTCTTTAGGTCCACTGGTTGTTGAACATTTGGAGATTACGCAGGAAGAAGTATCAGAGCAAGATAATACGAAAGAATCTGTGGAAGTAGAGGTGCCTGGGGAGATCACATATAGGATTTCTGCATTGAATCCGGGGGTGCTTGCTCAGACTGGAATGGAGACTGCATTTATTATAAAAGGTATTGTCAAAGAGACAAAGCCAGATCTTGTGATTGCAATTGACGCACTTGCAGCTAGAAATTCCAGAAGACTGAATGCAACCATACAGTTGGCAGATAAGGGAATCCATCCGGGGTCAGGAGTTGGAAATCATCGGACTGGGTTGACAAAATCGGTAATTGGTGTGCCAGTACTTGCAATAGGGGTTCCGACAGTCATAGATGCGCCAACGATTGTCAGTGATTCTATGGAGAACCTTATGGCGGCAGTATCTTCCTCGGAGAAGTTAATGTATATGTCAGATTTATTTGAAGGCTTTACCAGGGAAGAAAAATATCATCTAATCAAAGAAGTTATGCCTGCAGATATGGCAAATATGTATGTAACACCCAAGAATATTGATGCAAATGTGTGTAATATCGCATTTGTTCTGGCACATGCAATCAATAATTTATAGAAAAGAAGCATATTTTTGAATATGAAACCGTATATATTATCTAATGACAGAGAATGGAAGTGGACATGGTTGGATAAAAGTAAGTACAGGCCCTTCGTTGTAGCAATCTCAGTATGTCTGATCTGGATGATATATTTGTTCTTTTATAACTTTAACTGGCAAACTTACGTACTGGAGGCGGTACAGGATTGTGTGAAATCAGAAATACTTCCTGTAATCTCAGTGTTAGAACATCAAACGACCAAAGACTTGACACTATTTCAACGTATTATAGGCAGAATGGTTCCGTATTATGCATATGCACTTTCAGATGAGCAGGATATTGTTACGGTAAATATGATAGGAAGCGATGATGATTCAAAGGGAAAAGGTACGAATTCTTCTGAAAATGCCGATAGTGTGGGAGCAGAGGGGAATGCAGCAGCAGGAAAAGATGTGAGCACACCGATAGTTCAGGATGTTTCAGGCGCAATTTCTACCAATACAGCCAAGGGATCAGTCTATCAGAGAGCAGATTTGAATAATAATGATTTTCTTCGAAGGAATTTTTATACAATTACCAGTATCACATCGTTGGATGATACAATGCTTCGTGCAGAAGAATTCCTAGATAAGAATTTAGCGGTAACGCATGATGCGTCAACACCGCAGATTTTAATCTTTCATACACACTCACAGGAGGCATTTGCAGATTCTACGGAGGGAGATGTGAATACGTCCATTGTAGGGGTTGGAAATTACCTGACACAGCTATTAACAGAGAAATATGGTTATAATGTTATCCATGATACGTCTGTATATGATTATATTGACGGAACCCTGGATCGCAGCAAAGCATATACCTACGCAGAAAACGGTGTGCAGGGAATATTGGATGCAAATCCATCCATAGAGGTCGTAATTGACTTGCATCGAGATGGTGTGGCAGAAAGTACACATTTGGTTACAGAGCAGAATGGAAAAGAGATGTCAAAGATTATGTTCTTTAATGGTGTCAGCTATAGCAATAATATAGGTGATATTGGGTATTTGTATAATCCAAATAGAGACGAGAATCTTGCTATGAGTCTTCAAATGCAGCTATTAGGTGAAGCTTATTATCCTGGATTTTTAAGAAATATTTATATTAATGCATATCGATACTGTCTTCATATGCGGGGCAAATCCATGTTGATAGAGGCTGGCGCTCAGACTAATACCGTACAGGAGGAAATGAATGCCATGGAACCTTTAGCGGATATGCTGGATAAACTTTTGCGAGGAGAAAAGGCTTATTGAATTGCAATCGGATTATGGATATAATATGAAATAATATATAGAAAGGATAAATGAAAAATGGGAGTTTTATCAAATTTACAGCCAAGGGCTGTGTTTCAATATTTTGAGGAAATCTGTGCGATTCCTCACGGTTCAGGAAACGTAGAACAGATTAGTAATTATCTGGTGGATTTTGCGAAGAAGAGAGGATTAACATACCGACAAGACGAGTTCTATAATGTTATTATTTGGAAAGATGCATCGGCTGGCTATGAGAATCATAATCCTGTTATTCTTCAGGGACATATGGATATGGTGTGTGTGAAGAATAGTGGCTGTAGTAAGAATATGGAATCAGAAGGATTAGACCTTGTGATTGACGGAGATTACGTGAAAGCTGTTGATACCACATTAGGTGGAGATGATGGAATTGCAGTGGCATATGCACTCGCATTATTAGATGATGAAACGATTTTACATCCAGCATTGGAAGTGATTATTACAGTAGATGAGGAAGTTGGTATGTTGGGGGCTGCTGCCATTGACCTTTCAGACATACAGGGGAATATCATGCTGAATCTGGATTCAGAGGAAGAGGGTATCTTTATTAGTGGGTGTGCTGGTGGCGCGGCAGTGACTTGCCATGTGCCGATTTCTAAAGAAAAAATTGATGGAACAGTCATTGATGTTCATATTTCAGGTTTGGAAAGTGGACATTCAGGAGAAGATATTATATATCAGAGAGCAAATGCCAATGTATTGATGGGAAGAATTCTTTTTGCATTATCGCAGG
>JAQUVV010000292.1 GCA_028693195.1 Lachnospira sp. | reverse complement strand
TGGAATGAGGCTGCAATCAACACCTGGATTGCCACTGCCCAGGTGGTATATCAAGAATATGGGATTACACCTCCCACCACGCTAACCTTTGTTGAAAATGTAACCGAAACTCCTGCAAACGCATCCAGTGCTGACACTGCCTATCCTAATCCAGTAACTGAGTGGAACCGCAATCCTATCTGGCTTCAACTCCTTGTTGCACTAGGCGTGTTCTCCCGTATTTTCCTTGTTCCATATCTGCTTGTCTCCCTGATGACTTATCAGCGTCTCTTCTGGGGTGTATTTCTCCTCTCTGGCAGAGGTGGTTTTGGCAGTCGAGGCGGCTTCGGGGGTGGTGGATTCGGCGGTGGATTTCACGGAGGCGGAGGAGGATTTGGCGGTGGTGGCGCAAGCCGATGAAGCATGCAAAAACAATCTTTCATAACTGTTTGGTATAAAAAAAGAGCACAATTCTATCCGTTAATGTGCCGCCAGAAATAAACTGGCAACGCACATCCTTCATACGGATAGAACTGTGGTCTTTTTTATATGATTCTATTTATTGATTCTGTATAACTGCAATGATATTGAACAGTTACAAATCCACTTATTTTCTAATCTGGTTCAGCTTTGCATTTAAGCCTAACAGCTGCTCCTTAGTAACATTTACATTCATCATGCCAAGCATTCCACTAAGACGAACCAGCGTGAAACCACCCATCATCTTCATCGTATCCTCATTCATTGAGAATCCTGGCTTGTCTTTGCCATCTGTGTTGGACATCATCTTCGCAATTATTCCCTGCATCAATGCGCCACCTTCTGGACTTGCCATGATGTCACTGATCTTGTCATTCAATGAGAAATAGCCTTCTGGCTCTGTAATATCAAACCAGTTTAAGATTGCACCCTTCTCTTTTAAGCGATACTTTTCATTAAATGTATCAACCTTACAGATTTTGCTTTCATCCTGGCAATCGCCTGCCACTGCCTTAATTTCAGTCACCCCTGAATTTGGTACATTGAAATAGAAGAAGTGCTCTGCGCTGCTCTGTTTTTCAAAGCTCTTTCCATTGACAAACAATTCAACTTCTGGAAGATTTGAATAAACTGTAATCTTTGTGATATCCTCCACACGGTCAACATATCTCTTTCCGCAGATATGAACAAATGGATCCTCTGATAGCCATGCTTTGTATGCATAGAATGCGTCTTTCTTGTACTTACGGTCAAATGTAACAAGTCCCTTATGGTTCATTCCATTCTCTCCGCCTTCATTTCTGGCGTCAGCAGCAAAGTCAAACATGTTCCATACATGAGTTGCCCAGAGATACTTTCTGGTAAATAACTGTTTAATCAGCTCTTCATGATAGTATGCCTGATATTCCTCTGTGTAATCACCTTGCTTTGGATCTGATGTATGCCAGTCAAGAGCTTCACATCCATACTCACTCATTCCCACTGGTAACTGTGGATACATTTTATGGAACTCATCTAACCATGGTCCATTCATAGATGTATCGCCACCATACCATCCAAAGTAATGGTTCCATGAAACAGTATCTGGAATCTGAATATATGGATCATCCTTCTTGCACATAGATACGATTGCCATTGTAGTCAGTCTTGTTTTATCCATTTCATGAACAAGGTCATTCAGGATTTTATGGTTTTCTAATAAATCTTCATCTGAACTTCCCTGCATAGTGATTTCATTAGATAATCCCCATACCACAATACTTGGGTGATTGTAATTCTGAACAACCAATTCCTTCATCTGGCTAATGGTATTCTCTCTTCCACCTGGCATATGACGGGAAATGTATGGGATTTCTGCCCAGATAACTAATCCCTTTTCGTCACATAAATCGTAGAAATACTGGTCATGCTGATAATGTGCCAGACGAATTGTTGTAGCACCTAATTCGCAAATCAATTCAATATCTTCTTCATGATGTTCAGGAAGTAACGCATTACCAATACCAGCGCGATCCTGATGACGAGATACGCCTCTTAATGGATATTCAACTCCATTTAAGATAAATCCATTTTCTGGATCAATTCTATATGATCTGCAGCCAAATCTTGTGTTGACAGAATCTAATACTGTTCCATCCTGTACAAGTTCTACCTCTGCTGTGTAAAGATATGGATCTTTCCTTCCATTCCATAAATGCACATTATCAATAATGCAGCAAAGCTTTGTGTCAGATGCTTCTGATTTCTTTTCTATAACAACATTTCCTTCAGCATCCTTAATTCTGTAAACTAATTCCTGTCCTGCCTGTACATTTGTAAGGTAAGTCTCCACTGTAATCTCTGCATCGTTACCCTTGATTTCTGGAGTCACCTGAATTCCAGATCCACCATAATACTCTAAATCAAAATGTGACTCAGAAACAACAATCAGATTTACATCTCTGTATAAACCGCCATAGAAAGTAAAATCTGCCTGCTGAGGATACACCTCTTCATTGGCACTGTTATCTACCGCTACTGCAAGTAACGCCTTGTCCTCATCAAATGCATCTGTGATATCCACTCTCCAAGTAGAATATCCGCCATCATGATGTGCATACTTCTTTCCATTCACATAAAAATCTGCGGAAGAATTTGCGCCTCTGAATTCGATATAACACTTCGCATTTTCAAGCTTTTCTCCATCCAATAAATCAATCAGATTGATTTCCTTTGCATAGAAGCAGGTTCCACGATAATAATCATTTCCGCCATCCTGTCCGTCAATCTTATTCCATGTGTGAGGCAATGTCACCCAGTACCAATTCTCTGGCATTGTTTCTGGAACTGCTGATGCTTCCTTTGAAAAAGCCCATTTCGTATTTAAATTAATCTCTTTTCTCATAAAAATCTCCATTCCGCGCGCCTTCGGGCGCGGCACAAATAGTAATGAAAGATTTTCAAAACCTCTACTCCATGAGATAATGCTTGTAAGAAGCTATACTACAAAGCACGGGAGGAGGAG
>JAQUVV010000056.1:651-13671 GCA_028693195.1 Lachnospira sp. | reverse complement strand
ATATCCCTTCATCTCATAATCGAAGGAAGCATAACCTCTAGAGCGCGATTTCAACGCATCAAAGAAATCGTAGATAATCTCATTCAATGGCATATCATACTTCAACAGAGCTCTTGTCTGTTCAATATATTCCATACCAAGATAAATCCCTCGTCTTTCCTGACAAAGTTTCATAATCGGTCCAACAAATTCTGTTGTCACCATAATTTCAGCTGAAACATATGGTTCTTCCATATATTCAATCTCAGATGGATCTGGCATATTCGATGGGTTGGTCAAATCAATCACCTCACCATTGGTCTTATGAACCTTATAGATTACACCTGGTGCTGTTGTTACCAAATCAAGATTATACTCTCTTTCCAGTCTCTCCTGAATAATTTCAAGGTGAAGCAATCCTAAGAATCCACATCTATATCCAAATCCTAATGCAATGGATGTTTCCGGTTCAAACTGAAGTGATGCATCATTTAACTGTAATTTTTCTAATGCATCTCTTAAATCCTGATACTTTGAACCGTCCGCTGGATAAAGTCCGCAGTATACCATTGGATTTACTTTCTTGTATCCTGGAAGTGGTGCTTCACATGGTCTTTCATCATCTGTCACCGTATCACCCACACGGGTATCCTGTACATTCTTGATACTTGCTGTAATATAGCCAACCATACCGGCAGAAAGTTCATCACATGGAATAAACTGCCCTGCACCAAAATATCCAACCTCTACAACCTCTTCCACTGCGCCAGTTGCCATCATACGGATTTTTGTTCCCTTTTTCACCGTACCTTCTTTAATACGACAGAAAATGATGACGCCCTTATACGCATCATATAACGAGTCAAATATCAACGCCTGTAATGGATTCTCTGAACTACCTGCTGGTGCTGGAATCTTCTTTACAATCTGTTCAAGAACTTCCTCAATGTTAATTCCATTCTTTGCGGAAATCAAAGGAGCATCCTGTGCCTCAAGTCCGATGACATCCTCAATTTCTTCTATAACCCTCTGTGGTTCTGCACTTGGAAGATCAATTTTATTAATGACAGGGAACACATCCAAATCATGATCCAAAGCGAGATATACATTTGCCAGTGTCTGTGCCTCAATACCCTGAGCCGCATCTACGACCAGGATTGCACCATCACAGGCAGCCAATGCTCTTGATACCTCATAATTAAAATCTACATGTCCCGGAGTATCAATCAGATTGAATACATATTCCTGTCCATCCTGTGCCTGATAAACTGTTCGCACTGTCTGCGCCTTAATAGTAATTCCTCTTTCTCTCTCCAGATCCATATTGTCCAGAATCTGCTCCTGCATCTCTCTGCTGGTAAGTAGTCCTGTCTTTTCAATAATTCGATCTGCAAGTGTTGATTTACCGTGATCGATATGTGCAATAATACAAAAGTTTCTTATGTTTTCCTGATTAATCTTAGCCATTCAAATACCCCATTATCTTTAAATAATTTATAATTCCATCTGCAACTGCTTTCGATGCTGCATCAATATCCGTTGTAACCAATGCATCATCCGCTGTGCTTGTCATATATCCTAGTTCCAGAATACAACTTGCGCACTTGCTGTGTGTATTAAAATAATAATCGCCGCTTCCATCTACACTACCCAGCTTCACACCTCTGTTATCTTCATCTACTGCTGTATGCAGCTTCTCCAATATTCCAGCTGCCAGTGACTTTGCATCTGCACTGCCTGATGAATGTATCCATGCTTCTGCTCCATAGACATTCTCTGGTCCTTCATAATAATTTCGATGTATCGAAACCATAGCTGCAGCGCCCGCCTGATTACCTGTTTGAACTCTCTGTTCATCAGTCACAGCCACATCTGTTGTTCTAGTCATAACCACATTTACACCAGATTCTTCTAGATACTTCTGAACCTTCAGTGCAACTGCCAGTGTCTGAGTCTTTTCTTTCCCACTGGTTCCTGAACCACCATCTGTACCTCCATGGCCTGCGTCTATACACACGGTCACAGACTTGCCATTCTGTGCATCTGTTGCCTCATTTACTGCTTCTGTCGTTTCCGTTTCATTGGCGGTCTCAACAGACTTTTTTGATGGGCGGAAATCTATATATATCATTCCTACAAATATTAAGATTGTAATCAACGTAATCAATCCGATTACCTTGTCCAATCGTATATTATTTTTCTGTTCTTTCATTTTCTATATCTCACCTTATTATCTTTTTGCTGACTGCTCTTTCTATTGTCTAAAAATGCGAGGAAAATGTCAAGCATATTCCTAAAAAAAGAGCAAAAAGGCTGTCAGATTCCCCTCTATCTAACAGCCTTTTCCCAATATTCAACTTAATAGCTCTTTACCATTTCTTTTTTCAGTCTTTTCATAATCTTCTTTTCCAATCTGGAAATATAAGATTGTGAAATGCCCAGCAAATCCGCCACCTCTTTCTGTGTCTTTTCCTCACCATCTGCTGAATTCAAGCCATATCTCAAATCCACAATTACACGCTCTCTTTCAGGAAGTTTATCGATGGCTCTTTTCAGAATTTTACATTCTGCCTCACTCTCTATATCTTTATAAATAACATCCTCATCAGTTCCTAAAATATCTGACAGCAGAAGCTCATTTCCATCCCAGTCCACGTTCAGTGGCTCATCTATTGAAACTTCTGCTTTCGTCTTGCTATTTCTTCTAAGATACATCAAAATCTCATTTTCAATACATCTTGATGCATAGGTTGCTAGTTTAATATTTTTCTCTCTGTTATATGAATTAATTGCTTTAATCAGACCTATTGTTCCAATTGATATCAAGTCTTCGACTCCTACCCCCGTATTATCGAATTTTTTTGCAATATAAACAACCAGTCGTAAATTGTGCTCTATCAGTTTTTTCTTTGCCTGCTGATCACGTTCCCCTCCTAATTCAGCAATTGCTTGTAACTCAGCTTCACTTTCCAGCGGTGCTGGAAGTACATCTGTTCCTCCAATATAATGCACATCCCCCTGTTTAAATAGGCATATGTTCCGAAATGTCGGTGCCATTTTAAACTGAAAACGGTCTGGCATGGATACTTTGATAACCATACTCATCCTATATTTCCACTCCTCTACTCATATTTTTTTGCGTTCCCCTTCTCTTTTCACTCTAATCCCTGCAAGAATCTGCACTCCCCATGCATTAGTGATACTTTGCAGTAAAAAGAATGTTTCTTTCATTTTCCTAACTTTCATGATATAACTGTGGATTTATCAAAGCCTGAAACCGTCCCTGCGATGACAATCGATTATCCGATAATCCTACAAGTACATTTTTCAAGCTCAACGTACTTTTCTCATCATATATGTACATAATATCTACGGTAATCACCTCTATCATCCCATCATCACACCCCACAGTTCTGAATGGAATTAAGTGATATTTCACCTTTGTGTAATCATCTATATTATTTAAAATGTCTCTCATTGCATCTTTTTCAATAACAGCCACCGGTTTTCCCGTAACCGGATCAGTCAGACTGTTTCCCGTATCAACTAATGCTTGGAGTTCTACATTCCGGTCTCCCACCGCACATTTTATTTTACGTATTACTGCTGCATATTGTCTTTCTACTCGAACCTTTCTGATCATTATCCCTGTTACAATCACACTGATTCCAATAAATCCCATAAGCATACGATCCTCAAATAGTATGCTATTTATGTAATATCCAGCATATGTATTGTAGTATAAAAAATGCAGTAGCCCACCAAGGAATATCGAGATTCCCATAAGAGCCATCGTCCCTTTAAGTACACATTTTATATTATTACCTGCACATATTCTGATCATCAATGGACCAATCAAAATATATGTACATATATTTACAAGCAGTTTATATGTTTCCGGAATCATAACTGCAACAACAGACCATAATGCTCCAAAAGTGGCAGAAAGCAGTAACTTCCAATTCGTGGCGGCGAATTTCATTACATGATTAACGAGCACTAATACAATGAAGTCCATTATAAAATTAATTCCGAACAACACATCCACATAAATTACAATTTGCTTATCACCTCCTTACGATGGTGATTATACAGATTGCCCTACGCAAATTTTGTCAGACTACTGTCTTGTCAGAAAGTTTTTTATCATATGCTTCAGGTGTCAAAAATCCGCAGCCTGCGGCAAAACGATTGACTCGATTTGCCACAAACTGCGGACTGTATCATTCTTATATTAAAATATTCTTTTATTGCTTACCAATTACTTACGATTCTTCTGTAAGAATGTTGGAATGTTCAAGCTTTTTTCCTTTACAGAGCTCTGTACTGGAGCTGGCTGTTTCAATCCTGGAAGGGGAGCCGCTGCTGCCTGTGACTGAGCTGCTGGTGTATTATATGTATATGTTGGCTTTACTGCTGGACGAGGTGTAGGTGTCTGAACCTTAGCAGAAAATCCTGCAAGCGCCTTATTCACATTCGCGTCCTCAAGACCAGTTGCAATAACAGTAATTGTTGCTGAATCTGTTGCATTCTCATCATACATTGCACCGAAGATAATATTCGCATTCTCTCCTGCAAGTTCCTGAACAAAGCTAGCTGCTTCGTTTGCTTCAATCAAGCTGATATCACCTGAAATATTAATAATAACATGAGATGCACCTTCAATTGTTGTTTCAAGCAATGGACTTGTAACAGCCTGCTTTACAGCTTCAATTGCCTTATCATCACCAGTTGATGTACCAATACCAATATGAGCAACACCCTTATCAATCATAACTGTCTTCACATCTGCGAAGTCGAGGTTAATCAGACCAGGAACATTAATCAAATCTGTAATTCCCTGTACTGCCTGCTGAAGTACTTCATCTGCCTTCTTTAATGCATCCGGCATTGTTGTACGACGATCAACAATTTCAAGAAGCTTATCATTCGGGATTACAATTAATGTATCTACGTTCTCTTTTAATTTATCAATACCAGAAACCGCATTAGTCATACGTGTTCTAGCTTCAAACTTAAAAGGCTTTGTTACAACACCAACTGTCAGGATTCCCATATCCTTTGCAATCTTTGCTACAACCGGTGCTGCACCTGTTCCAGTTCCGCCACCCATACCACAGGTAACGAATACCATATCTGCGCCTTTAATTGCCTGTGTCAGCTCGTCCACATTCTCTTCCGCAGCCTTCTCACCAATCTCTGGCTGTGCGCCTGCACCAAGTCCCTTTGTAAGCTTCTCACCAATCTGAAGTGCTGTTGGTGCCTTACAAAGCTGAAGTGCCTGACTATCCGTATTAATTCCGATGAATTCCACACCACTTATATTCTCATCAATCATTCTGTTAACGGCGTTATTCCCCGCACCGCCTACACCAACTACAATAATCTTAGCTGATGATTCTGATTCGTTATTCAATAATTCCAACAAGGTTGTTGCCTCCTTAAACCATTACTCGCAAAATGCACTACGTACTATAATATCTTCTTTTCTGTAAAATAGCAATAATTTTTTCAATTTTCTTTCTTAAAAATCACAGAAGAATCGGTTCCGTTATAATCTTCCAGATGTAAAGTTCCTTTCATCCCCTCAAACTTCGATGACATTTGTTTTAATTCAAAAAGCTTGTCCGTTAGATTCTTATCATTTCCAAGTAATATTTTCACATCTCCCATGTACAAAGTCATCTCATAAGATGCATTAAAATATACCTTATCCACATTTAACTCATATTTATTGAAGCTCTGCGTCAAATCCAGAATCTGCGAAAATACTGCATCATTTCCAACATCCAGCTTGGAATCTAACACAATTGATTTGAATTTCAATCCAAGAATTTCCGGAACATTTTCATACTCCTCTGTGGAACTTTCCACTACTACGCCATCCTTATCAAAGAACATATTGCATCCCATATAATTGATATACCCTACAATTGGTTTTTCATAAACTGTAATATACATCTTATTGGGCCAATCCACTTCAATGTCAACCTTCTGGATAAATGGGATGGAATCATCATTGACGCCAAACAGCCTGTACAACAATGCGTTAGGCTGATTTCCGTGAAACAATTTGTCATCCATCTGTTCTGCTGTATAGTGCTTATTTCCAACATACTCTATCGTTTCCACACGGAACACATAATATATGACCGCCATGATTGTCAGAAGCACTGCGGCTGCAATAAGCACAATACGCCTTATCAGTTGTCTTTTCTTTGTTCTTCTAATTGAATGATTATTCGACATGTATATTTGCTCCAAGTCTGTTCAATATTTCACAAATCTGCGCATATCCCCGATTCAGATATTCATAATGCTCAATCCTTGTGATTCCATCTGCTGCCATTCCAGCAATAACCAGTGCTGCCGCACCTCTTAAGTCTTCTGCACACACGGTACTTCCTTTCAGTCTGCGGACTCCTTTTACCAATGCGCATTCCTTTTCCACCGAAATATCTGCACCCATTTTGTTCAGCTGTTCTGCGACCATCAGGCGATGATCAAATATCTTCTCAACAATCATCGTATCTCCATCTGCCTGTGCTGCACATGCCATAACAATAGACTGCATATCCGTGGGAAAATCTGGATATGGCGCCGTCTGAACATAATTAACGCTTGAAGGTCTCCCATTCATACAAACCGTACAACAGTCCGTTCCTTTTGCAGACAACTCCATCCCCATACCCGTAAATACATTTAAAAAGCCTCTGCACTCTGCAAGTCTCATTCCAGATATGGTCACCTTTCCTCCGCAAGCTGTTACCGCTCCCATATAAGTTCCAGCAACGATTCTGTCTCCTGGAATTTCGATTGTCGCGTGACTACAGGTTCCACCTTCCACTGTAATGGTATCGCAGTCATCCATCTGAATCCTGACTCCTGTATTCCTCAGATATTCACACAATGTGGTAATCTCTGGCTCCATGGCTGCATTGCTAATTCTGGACTTTCCCTTAATCATGGACGCGACCATAACTGCATTCTCTGTAGCTCCTACACTCTTCTTCGCCAGACGAATCTGGGCAGGATGCAGGCGCACACAAGACACCTCAATATAGTCCTCACTCAACTCCCAGGAAGCACCAAAAGCTTTGAATACATTCATATGAATGTCTAACGGTCTGCTTCCAATCCTGCAACCTCCGGGCTGTGCCATTTTCACATGATGAAATCTGGCAAGCATCGGTCCAAGCAATACCGATGATGCACGTATCTTTCCTGTCATAGACACCGGAAGCATCGTATCTTTTGCAGGCTGTGAATCAATGATCATCTCATCATCTTCCACCACAATCCTGCATCCTATACTTTCAAGAAGCCTCTGCATCTGTCTAACATCTTCAATCTCAGGAAAATTCTTTAAAATGCTGATTCCACCGTTCAGTAGTGTTGCTGCCATAATGGGAAGTGCTGCATTCTTTGATCCTTGTACCTTCACCTCTCCAAAAAGACTATGGCCGCCTTCTATCTTAATACTCCCCACAGATGAACCTCCGACGATGAACAGTTACTATATTTTATTATATTCATGTTCCGTAAAAGAGTTCACTCTGAGACATCTGTATTATTTTTCCAAGCGAATTTGGCTGGATATGTTAAGCACCACACCAATCTCCGCCATTAAAAATACCGATGATGTACCTCCGTAACTAATAAACGGAAGAGATACACCTGTATTCGGTATAGTATTCGTTACAACTGCAATGTTTAATATAACCTGAATTGCCACTTGTGCAAAAACTCCCGTTGCGATCAGAGTCCCCAGTAAATCTGGAGCATTCTGTGCGATATGTACGATTCTCCAGAGCATCAAAACAAATATTAATATGACGCAGATTGCTCCAAAAAGTCCAAGTTCCTCACAGATAATAGAAAAAATCATATCGTTCTGCGACTCTGGAATGAATCCAAGCTTTTGCAGACTCTTTCCTAATCCTTTTCCGAAAAGTCCGCCAGACCCAATTGCGTAAAGTGCCTGCACCGTCTGGTATCCCTTATCTTCCATATACTTCTCAGGATTTAACCATATCAAGAATCGATTCAAACGGAAGCTGTCTGTCATATTTCCAGATTTCACCATATTGGTCAGCCATGTATAAAATGCCGCAAACGCAGCCGTAAAGGCTGCAATCAAGACCATGTATATCTTATACCCCTTGTATGCAACAAATGTCATTACAAATGATATACCAAAAATAATAATCGCACTACTCAAGTTGCTTGTAATTGCATAAACCATCACTCCCAGCAGTCCGCCTATAATAAGCCATACCAGAAATACATATCTTAATTTGTTGATTTTATTTCCGATTGCACAAATTCCCACGGCAGTCATTACAATCGTAGCGAACTTCGCAAGTTCAGATGGCTGGAAACTGACTGTTCCCAAATAAATCCATCTTTTCGCACCATTCACCTCTGTACCAAATGGGATAATCGCAAGGATACTGATAATACTCAGTATAAATATTGCAACTGCCCACCGCCGCTGAAAATAATGATAATCAAACACACGATACATAAAATACATCGCTAAAAATCCCAATAAATCAGCCTGCAACTGTTTAAAGAAGAAATATTCCGAATTGCCATACGTAAGCTGCGCCGTATAAGAACTGGTACTATAGATCATGACCAGACCGAAGCCACATATGAATATGACTACAAAGAGAAGGCTGTAATCAAAATATCTTTTTCCCTTTTTTTTAATTTTTCTTCCCATACTTCTCCCCATTATAGCGCATTTACAAATTCCTTGAACATGTCGCCTCTCTGCTCATAATTATCAAACATTCCCCAGCTTGCACAAGCCGGTGATAAAAGTACTGCATCTCCTGGTACTGCTTCTTTCGCACAGATCTCCACAACCTCTTTTAGAGAATTTGCTCTAACAATACTATCAAAGCCATACTTATGTGCACATTCCTCAATCTTATCAGCAGTCTGTCCTAACAAAACCAGTAGCTTTACTCTATCCTTCATTGCCTTTACATACAAATCAAATTCTGAACCTTTGTCATACCCTCCACCAATCAAAATTGTTGGACGTGACATTGCTTCAATGGCTTTCACTGCTGCTTCAGGATTAGTACCCTTAGAGTCATTATAATACATGACTTCATTCTTTGTAGCCACGTATTCAATTCGGTGTTCTACAGCTCTGAAACACTTCACTTGTGAAATAATCACATCATCTGGTATCCCCGCTGCTTTTGTAATTGCAATGGCCGCCATGACATTTTCAAAGTTATGAGCGCCAATCAGATTCATCTCATGAACATCTAACATTCTCTGTTCTATCTTTCCATCTGTATACATAATTACATCGCCATCCATATAGGCGCCAACAGATGGTTTTGTGAGTCTTGTAAACCATACAACTCGAGCTTTCCCTTCTTCTGCTTCCAGCTTCTTTCCGAACTCACGAAGCATCTCGTCATCATAATTCAGCACACATACTTCCTCGTTTGTCTGATTCTCGCAGATTCTTTCCTTCGTGTATGCATAGCATTCCATGGTATGATGTCTATTCAGATGATCTGGCGTAATATTCAAGATTGCACTGACAATGGGGTGAAAATGATCTACTGTTTCTAACTGAAAACTGCTGATTTCAGCAACTGTCATAGATTCCTTAGTTGTCTTGCACACTTCTCCCGTATAGGAGTTTCCAATATTTCCAACAACAAATGTCTGATCATTATAAGCCTTCACAATCTGCCCTACCAATGCAGTTGTGGTTGTCTTTCCGTTGGTTCCTGTAATTGCAAGAACTTTGCCCTTTTCAAATTGAAATGCCAGTTCTATTTCTCCCCATACAGGAATATTTCTCTCCTTAAATTCTAACACCAAAGGACTATCAATTGGAACCCCTGGACTTATCACTAGAAGTTCCACTTGATTGATAATTGTCTTATAATCCTCTCCTGTGATTATCTCTGCATGATTGCTGCCAAGCTTCTTTCTAACCGCTTCCTGATCAATCTGTGTATTTCCATCATACAGAACCACATCTGCATTTGCTTTATTCAACAAGTCAACTGCACCTATTCCACTGATTCCAGTACCGACTACCATGACTTTTCTATTTTTTAATTCCATGTCTCTTCCTCCTAGTGCCCATTTCTTCTATTTTACTTCAATCACTCCGATATATCAAGATAAGGCAGGATATTTTCAAACAGTTGCCTAATGACTGGTGCCGAAATTGTTCCTCCATAATAGACGCCCTGTGGTTCATCAATCAGACACATGGCAATAATTTGCGGATTCTCCACAGATGAAAATCCAATAAAAGAAGAAATATATTTTCCTGTTCCTCTTGGCAATTTCTCCGATGTTGCTGTCTTTCCGCCAATAGAAAATCCTTCTATATATGCTTTGTTTCCTCCACCATTTTCAACAACCTGTCTCAAGATTTCTCTCATGGTTGCACTGGTCTCTGGTTCAATAGCCTGATTTGCATTTTCATAGGTATACTCCTGAACCGTCTGTCCATCTGCATTCATGGTTTTAACGGCAAAATGTGGCGTCACAAGTCGCCCTCCGTTGACCACTGTTGAAGCAATCCGCAACATCATAATCGGTGTAATCTGAAACGACTGTCCGAAGGACATGGTTGCTAATTCCACTTCTCCCACATTCTCCTGTTTGTGCATAATGGTTGTTGCCTCTCCTGGAAGATCAATTCCGGTTTTTGTAAGGACTCCCATCTTCCCTAAATATTGAAAGAACCGTTCTGTTCCTACTCTTCTTCCCCATTCAATAAAGGCTGGATTGCAGGAGTTCATAACAGAATGGGTAAAATCCTCCTGTCCATGACCTGTGGTTTTCGCACAACGAATTCTCCGATCTGCAACCATAGCATACCCACAACAATTGAAAGTATCACTCAACGATACGGCCTTCGTTTCCAAGGCTGTGGTTGCAGTAAACATCTTAAATACAGAACCCGGTTCATAGGTATCATTGATGCAAAAGTTTCTCCACATATTATTGAGCTGATCCATATGTGTAGATGCTGTTAATACCGATGTATCTGTCTGCTGAGCCGTGTCACTTTTTGTTTCCCCATCTTTAGTTTCCTGCTCATAGACCGGTTCTGGAATCAGTTCATAGGGTTCATTCAGATTATATTCTGGCACATTAACCATTGCCTTGATTTCACCGTTTTGCGGATTCATAACAATAATTGAAACACGTTTCGCCTGCTTCTCCTGCATCGCTCGCTCTGCTAACTGCTGGGCATACATCTGAATGTTATAATCCATACTAATATACAGATCACTTCCCGCAATGGGCTCCTGTCTGTTTTCTTCACTTCCTTCTATCTCTACGCCCCAAGCATCTGTCAATGTCAGTATTTTTCCATTGTCTCCCATGAGTACACTATCATACTTCGCCTCCAAGCCTACAATTCCCTGATTATCGCTTCCTGTAAACCCAAGAACCTTAGACGCCAGCGTATCATAAGGATAATATCTTTTATAATCCTCATCCACCTTCACGCCAGAGAACCCATATTCTCTGATTTTATCACCAGTCTCTTTATCTATATTGGAAGCAATCTTTTCAATAGAGCTCAGTTTTTGAACCTTCTTTTTCACATCTTCCAGATTCATTCCCAGCTCTGATGCTAACATTTCTGACACCCGCTCTGGCTCTTCAACCTGGCTGTGTATAACAGATATGGTACAGACTGTTTTATTCGCAGCAAGCACCACTCCATTGGTATCTAGGATTCTTCCTCTGGCTGCCTTGATTTTTCGTTCCCTTTCATGAAGTTCTTCTGCACGGGCAAGATAGTAATCCGATTCAACGATCATCAAATAGCCCATTCTCACTGATAGCAACAGCATCGTCAAAAGCACACACATACACATCAAAAAAAGCTTCTTTCGATGCCTCGTCTTCACCTCAAAATTTAGCTCATTCATGCAAACAACCCCGTTATGGCGTATATTTAAAATCTATGACTGCCACATCGGGGTTATTCGCATTTGTTGTTATATACTTATTATCCAACATTGGATTGCTGGTTTTCTAATTACTGTGCATCTGGTGCTGTTGCAGTTTCTGCTGTAGAAGGATCTAAGGTTGATTCTGGAATTCCCTCTACTGTCGTCTCTGCATTTTCTGTGGAAGTATCCACTTCTTCACCATCTGCGTCCTTATATACATTCATATATGGAAGTAAATCCGCAAGAATATTGTGTGTTAATTTCAATACATCTCCTGAGCTTCCTGCTGTTCCTGTTGTACCATCAGGTTCATCAATCAGAATATAAATCGCAAACTTTGGATCATCTGCTGGTGCATGTCCAATGAATGAAATAATCCATTTCTTATCAGCTCGTACACCTTTTTCCGCCGTACCTGTCTTACCTGCTACAGAATATCCTGTTACTCCAGCTGCAGTCGCAGTACCTACATCAACTGTTGATTTTAAATACTGTCTTAAATACTTGGAAGTAGATGCTGTAATGGTCTGTCGAACCAGTGTTGCTCCATTAGACTTTATAATCTCTCCCTTTGCAGACTCAATTCTTTTTACAATATGTGGCTGATAATACTTTCCGTCATTGATAATAGAACAATATGCTGAAATCATCTGAACCATATTAACATTCAGGTTCTGACCGAAAGAGTTACATGCTGCATCAATTTCTGCAATCTGATCCAACGGATAGAGAATACCTGTTGTCTCTCCTGGAAGATCAACACCTGTCGCACTGCCATAGCCAAACATCCTCTGGTACTGTCCGAACTTTGCAGGTCCAATCTTAGCCGCAATCTGAATCATTGCAGGATTACAAGACTGATTGATTGCCTGTTCCACCGTCAAGGTTCCATGTCCGGCACCTGTAGTTGCATATATATGACATCCAATTTCATAATCGGCAATTGCCTCATATCCCTTACACTCAAAGGTGTCTCCGTCATGAACGACCCCTTCTTCCATTGCCGAAGCCACCGTGACCGGTTTAAATGTAGAACCTGGCTCGTAAGCTTCTGATACACAGTAATTGGTCCACA
>JAQUVV010000056.1:0-641 GCA_028693195.1 Lachnospira sp. | reverse complement strand
ACAACTGGTACATGGCATTCATTGCATCCTCATCTGACATCGCGCCTAGTTCTTCCTCTGTATAAACGCCTGAAAGATCTCTTGGATTATTCAAATCAAAGTTCGGATAACTTGCCATTCCTAATATTTCTCCATTAGATGGATTCATAACAACTGCCGCTGTATTAACGGATGGTTTTTCTTCATTGTATGCAATGATATGTCTCTCAAGAATACTCTGTACATTATAATCAATGGTTGTCACAATATTATTTCCATCCACTGCTTCTTTTGTTGTATTCTGCACATCTAACTTCTCATCGACATAGCTGTAAGAAACACCATCTGTTCCCGACAGTTCACTATTATAATAGTTTTCCAATCCAAGCTCGCCACCATTGGCAGCACTTGCAAAGCCTACTACATCACACGCCAACGCTGAAAGTGGGTATTTACGAATATAGCTATCCTCTAAATATGCCCCCACAACATATGGATTATTTTCCTTATCCGCCAGAATCATCTGGAAATCTGCGACCTGATCTGCTGTTAATTCTGTCTTGTATTTGCGGTACTGACTTTCCTTATCTGACTGTATCACCTGTCGAAGCTCTGTAGCATCATATCCAAAACATTTTGTCAACGCACTCAGTGTTGGCTCC
>JAQUVV010000291.1 GCA_028693195.1 Lachnospira sp. | reverse complement strand
GCAATATGTAAATGAAGACCTTGCATATAAATATTAGTTATTTTGATGACTTTTGGCCTGTGGAGACGAGACCCATAGAATCATGGAAGCCCTTGCTGAACATGATTCTAGTATTAAGGGGCTCGTCAGAACGATTAGGACAACGGAATCAAAAAACTGATATTTGTATGCGAGGTCTTCCGATATACAATGTATAAAGTTACTAACTTAGAATTTAAAGATCTACCTGCTGCACACTTCCAGCTTTTCCATCTTCATGAAGATAGAAACCTGTCTGACGGACTTGTGCTTTGGTAGTGTTCACGTCATCCTTTAAGGAAAAATCTGTTTTGCTGCTGCCGAGGTAAATTGCACCGACATCTGCATCTTTTAAAGAAAGGAGAGTATCCTTTCCATTTTCATCCTTAGTCCATACTTTTAGATCTTTATATATATCATCTGCCTCATCAATCCAGCCGTTTCCATCTGAATCATATGCTGCCAAATCGGCAAATCCATTACCTGATTTTGTTCCGAACAATTCACTGCCATCATTAATCATGCCATCGTTATTCTTATCCAATGCTAGGAACCCGCTTCCAGAACCAAGAGAAGCATGCTCCTCGGTCTTTCCATCTCCATCAATATCAAAAAGAAAAGTTTGATCTGAGATTGATGCAGACGCGTCGGTCATATTAATGACCAGAGGATCTGTTAGAATAGAGGAATAGCTGTTCATATATGTCAGTTGATTCTGTTCCATATATTCTCTAGACATTTCCAGATTCATATTGAAATCAATATTGCGTCCATCTGCCGTGGTGACTGTTCCAGTTGTGGAAAATGTAGTTGCTTCTGTTTCTGTATAGATAGAAGAAAAGCTGGTGGTCACATTCCAGGTGATTGCGCTGGGACTTGTACTCATAATCAACATATTTGAGTTCCCTACTAAGATGGAACTGTCTGCTGAGTTAGATGAACCAGAAGAATTGCTAGTGCTTCCAGTTTCCGAGCTGCTTGGAGAATCAGAACTGCCCGCAGTCTCAAACAAGCTTCTTAATCTGAAATTCCGAATTAAATCCATTAATGAGTAAAAAGCCTCTCTTTTAAAATCTGCAAATGTGTTGGCAACGGAACCAGTTCCAATGGATTTGGAATCGGAAATCGCTGCGGTTGGATAACTCACGGTATTTGTCTGAAAATCTGAAGCAATCTGATTGGTGTAAGTAAATGCGCCTGTGAGACCACTTTGGTTTCTGTCAATACTAGAGGAGTAGCTATCGTACTGCTCTTTTGAGGAATCCTTGTTTTCGAGTGCCTGTTTGTTTACATTTGCAAAGAAATTTCCAGTAAATAGTGTACTGGTCTTGTAAAACTGCGACATGCTTCGAGAATAATTTCTTGTGGAACTCATGCCGACTTTGTCTGATGTAATAATCATTTGTTTTACCGCCCTTCTTAAAGTTTTTCAGCAATGAACACGATAATTAGGGTGGCATCTCAATTGTCATTGAAATGCTTATTAACAGTATCGGCAATGACGAGAGAATATGTTAATAGTCTTAGCAAAATTTGTGATAATTCTGTGAAAATAATAGTATTCGATTAGTGTATTCCAAATGTTGTAAAAATTTTAAAAATAAATAAAAGAAAAATAAATGTACTTTTATAAAGATATTTTATAAAACATGTAGATTTTTTTATGGGATTGCTGTAAAATGATTTTAGATATGAAAAGGCAGCTTAATTTGATAATATCGAGTGAAAAAGTAAGTACATTTTCATGATGAATCAATATTTTGCGGGAAAAATTAGGAGGTTTATATGTGGCAGGCAGATTTAGAAAATGGTAAGTTTAAGAATCCGATTCTTTATGCAGATTATTCAGATCCAGATGCAATCAGAGTCGGAGAGGATTATTTCATGGTTGCGTCAAGTTTCTGTAACGCACCAGGATTACCATTGCTTCATTCAAAGGATCTTGTAAACTGGAAGGTCGTGAATTATTGTGTAGATAAGATTCCAGAATTCCGTTATAGAAATCCAATTCATGGATGCGGTGTATGGGCACCATCCATTCGTTATCATGAAGGATTATTCTATGTATGTTTCCCTATGCCAGACGAGGGAATTTATATGACAACAGCGAAAGATCCTTTTGGTAAATGGAGTGAACCAGTGAACATCAGACCAGGGGCAGGCTGGATTGATCCATGTCCATTCTGGGATGAAGATGGTAAAGCATATCTGGTAGCAGGTGTGGCAAAGAGCCGTATTGGATATAAGAGTGTTTTACATATTGTGGAAATGCAGCCAGACGGTATGGGAATCATTGGCAAGGAAGTAAAGATTTTTGATGGTAATGAGAATGATCAGGTCACCATTGAAGGACCTAAGATGTACAAGAGAAATGGATGGTATTATGTATTTGCACCAGCAGGTGGAGTAAAGACAGGATGGCAGACCATTCTTCGCTCAAAGAGTCCATGGGGGCCATATGAATATAAGGTGGTTTTAAGACAGGGGGATTCTCCAGTTAATGGGCCTCATCAGGGAGCCTGGGTAGATACGGTTACTGGAGAGGATTGGTTCTTACATTTTCAGGATGTTTATTCAGCAGGAAGAATTATACATTTACAGCCAATGCACTGGGAGAATGACTGGCCAATTATCGGCGTTAATAAACCAGGTAATGACTATGGTGAACCTGTCATGGAGTATAAGAAGCCAGATATCGGAAAGACAGCAGAAGAGTTGGCAGACAAGTCGAAGTATCCAGTATGTGAGCCAGACACAGATGATGAATTTACAGCGGATAAGCTTGGACTTCAGTGGCAGTGGAATGCCAATCCAGATGCAGACTGGGCTCAGTTTGGAGTAGATGTCAATGGGGAGAAGAGGGCAGATGCATCTTACATGAAGCTAAATGCAGTGTCAGCAAGTCATCTTCGTCCAATTGGTGATTATCGCAATCTACTGTTGCA
>JAQUVV010000055.1 GCA_028693195.1 Lachnospira sp. | reverse complement strand
CAAGTAAGTATGATGGCTGGGCAAGAATCAGTATCCAGGATGTGGGTGGCAAAGAGAATATTTTAAGTCTGACTCACTGTATTACGAGACTTCGTTTTAAGTTGAAGGACGAGTCTAAGGCAAATACCGATGTGTTGAAATCAACAGATGGTATTGTGACTGTTATGCAGGCTGGTGGACAGTATCAGGTTGTTATTGGAAATCACGTTCCAGATGTATATGCAGTTGTGTGTGAGAAGGCACATATTGCAGGGGCATCAGATGAGGATGAGGCAGATGAGGGAAAGAAGATGGGACTTGGAGCGAAGATACTTGATTTACTTTCAGGTACCTTCCAGCCAATCTTAGGATTCTTGGCAGCAGCAGGTATTGTTAAGGGATTATTAGCATTGTTCGTGTTCTTTGGAATGGGAAAAGAAAATGGTTTCTATCAGATTATGTATGCAATCGGAGATGGATTCTATTACTTCCTTCCAATGATTATCGGTGCTACCTGTGCAAAGAAGTTTAAGTGTAATCCATATCTAGGTATGGCAATTGCAGCAGCACTTCTTTATCCAGCAATGGTAAACTTAAAGGCAACAGGTGTAATCTTTGAAGGTAATCCAGTTCTTCAGATGAATACGGTTACAACATTTTTCGGAATTCCAATTATTATTCCAAAATCAGGATATGCATCTTCAGTTGTTCCGATTCTGATTGCAACAGGTATTGGTGCTAAGATTGAAAAGCTTTTCAAGAAGATTATTCCAGACATGCTGAAATTATTCTTCGTACCATTCTTAACAATTATTATTATTGTTCCATTAACATACATTGTAATTGGACCAGTTGCTGGTATCCTTTGCAACTTACTTGGTGAAATGTTCAATGTAATTTACAGCATTCCAGTAGCGGGCGGAATGTTATCAGGTATTGTAGTTGGTGCTTTATGGCAGATATTGGTAATCTTTGGATTACATTGGGCTATTATTCCTCTTGGAATTATGAATATGGCTAATCAGGGATTTGACCTGATGATGTCACCATATTTTGCAGCATCATTTGCACAGACAATGGTTGTACTTGCAATCTTTATTAAGACAAAGGATCAGACAACGAAGAAGATGGCTCTTCCAGCATTTATTTCAGGTCTCTTTGGTGTTACAGAACCATGTATTTATGGTATTACATTACCTAAGAAGAAACCATTCGTGATTTCTTGTGTGGCTGCAGCAATCGGTGGCGCAATCATCGGAGCAGCAGGTGTAAAGCGTTTCGTTTCAGGTGCTCTTGGATTCTTTGGGTTCACATCATTCTTAAAAGAAGGTGCAGGACTTTATCATGTGATCTGGGCAGCAATTGGCGTTGCAGTTGCTATGGTTATCGCATTTGTAGTTACAATGATGACATATAAAGATGATGTGAAAACAGTAAAGGCAGTAGCAGGAACTGCTTCAGGAAACGGTTCTGCTCCAGTTGAGAATAAGACGATGAAGGCAGAAGCAAAGATTTCAATCGGTGCACCAATCAAAGGTGTAGTTAAGGATTTATCAGAAGTTTCAGACGAAGCATTTTCATCAGGAGCACTTGGAGAAGGTGTTGCAATTGAACCAGAAGAAGGAAAAGTGTTTGCTCCATGTGATGGTAAGATTGAAACTGCATTTCCAACAGGACATGCGATTGGGATGACAAGTGCAGAGGGTGCTGAAATTCTGATTCATATTGGCATGGATACAGTGAAGATGGAAGGCAAAGGATTTACTTTACATGCAAAAGACGGACAGCAGGTAAAGAAAGGTGATTTGCTCATAGAATTCGATATAGCTGCAATTAAAGCGGCAGGTTATCCAACATTAACACCAGTAGTGGTTACCAATAGTGGTGATTATGCAAATGTACTTCCAGTTCGATTAGGTGCAGTTGCTCCTGGTGATGGAATTATTGCAATTTCATAAAATTGTTAAATAAAGAGCTATGAAGAATTAAAATTTTTGAATGATTTGGAATAGTAATAAAAAGAAATATAGTCATAATCAGGACCTGCATTGAAAACTTCATATGAGTTTTATGTGGGTCTTGATTGTTATATAATGAAGAAAGGCGGAAGTAATCATGAGAAAATTACCAGAAAATTTCCTGTGGGGCGGCGCAGTTGCTGCAAACCAGATAGAGGGTGCTTGGAATGCAGGCGGAAAGGGGCCATCTGTCTCAGATATGTGTACGAATGGAACACATCAGATATCAAAACGTGTGGGAGCTGAGTTCTTCCCGGATGCATTATATCCAAGCAGAGAGGCTTCAGATTTCTATCATCATTATAAAGAGGATATTGCCCTTCTTGCAGAAATGGGATTTAAGGTATTTCGTCTTTCGATTGCATGGACAAGAATTTTCCCAACTGGAATGGAAGAACAGCCTAATGAAGAAGGCCTTGCGTTCTATGATCGTGTGTTTGATGAGTGTAAGAAACATGGAATTGAACCATTGGTGACAATTTCTCATTATGAGATGCCTTATGGACTTGTTGAAAAATATAATGGATGGGAAGGCAGAGCATGTGTAGAATGTTTTGAAAGATATGCGAAAGCTATATTTGCACGATTTGCAGGAAAAGTAAAATACTGGCTTACATTTAATGAAATTAATGCGGGTACCAGACCAATTGGAAGCGTATTATCGTTAGGAACGATCAAAGGCTACTCAGGACCAATCAAGGAGGTCCCGGATGAACCACAGATAAGATATCAAGCACTTCATCATCAGATGATTGCCAGTGCGAAAGTTGTGAAGTTCGCTCATGAAAATTATCCTGATTTTAAGATGGGAAATATGATTCTGTTCAGCACCATTTATCCATACAGCCCGAATCCAGATGATATCATTAAAGCACAGCAGGAAGAACAGATGATGGATTGGTACTGTTCGGATATTATGGTTCGTGGAGCTTATCCATATTATGCTGAACGATTTTTTGAAGAGAATCACATTTGCATTCAGAAGGAAGCTGGAGATGACGAAATCTTAAAAGAAGGAACAGTAGATTTCTACACGTTCAGCTATTATATGAGTACCTGTGTTACTGATAATCCAGATTTGGATAAGGTTGGCGGAAATATGGTGAGAGGGTATAAAAACCCATACCTGAAAGCCAGTGACTGGGGATGGCAGATTGATCCGAAGGGATTGCGTTATGCATTAAATGCAATATATTCCCGTTATCAGATTCCAATGATGGTGGTTGAAAATGGTCTTGGAGCTTATGACCAGCTGGAAGAGGATGGTTCAATCCATGATTCCTATCGAATTGATTACTTGAGACAGCATATTGAACAGATGAAAGAGGCTGTTGCAGATGGTGTGGACTTAATGGGCTATACGCCTTGGGGCTGCATAGACTTAGTGAGTGCTGGAACAGGTGAGTTTGCAAAGAGATATGGATTTATTCATGTAGATAAATATGATGATGGAACAGGAACGTTGGAACGTAGAAGAAAGGATTCTTTCTTCTGGTACAAGAAAGTAATTGAAAGCAACGGAGAAAATCTTTAAGAAAGGAGATTAAATAATGTCGAAATTACCAGACAATTTTCTCTGGGGAGGTGCAACAGCAGCAAACCAGTGTGAAGGTGGATATAATGCAGGAGGAAAAGGGCCAGGAACAGTGGATGTGATTCCGTGGGGACCAAATCGAAGAGGTGTGATGGATGGAACTCTGGACTATCATGACCTTCCAGGAGATTCGTATTTTCCATCTCATGAGGCAGTAGATATGTATCATCGTTATAAAGAGGATATTGCTCTTTTTGCAGAGATGGGATTTAAGTGTTACCGATTTTCATTTGCTTGGTCAAGAATCTTTCCAACAGGGGAAGAGGAAGAACCAAACGAAGAGGGTTTGAAATTCTATGAAGACTTTATTAATGAATTGATTAAGTATCAGATAGAACCAGTAGTTACAATCTGCCATTTTGATGTTCCACTACATCTTGAACAGAAGTATGGTTCTTGGAAGAGCAGAAAACTGATTGATTTCTATCTGAAATATTGTGATGCAATCTTTAAGCGATTTAAGGGGAAAGTGAAATATTGGATGACCTTCAACGAAATTAATATGTTGATGCATCTTCCATTCTTAGGCGCAGGAATTTCATTTAAAGCAGGAGAAAATCCAGAGGCTGTTAAGTATCAGGCGGCACATCATGAACTTGTGGCATCTGCACTTGCAACAAGGCTGGCTCATGAAATAGATCCTGACTGTCAGGTGGGATGTATGCTTGCAGCAGGTACATTTTATCCATACTCATGTAATCCGGAAGATGTATGGGCTGCACTTGAACGAGATCGCGGAAACTACTTCTTTATAGATGTACAGTCTAGAGGCGCTTATCCGAATTATGCAAAGAAGCTCCTGGAGAAAAAGGGGATTGCAGTTGCAATGGAACCTGGAGATGAAGCTGTGTTAAAGGAGAATACAGTGGATTATATTGCATTCAGTTATTATTCATCCAGATTAACAGCGGCAAATCCCGATTACAGCACTATGACAGGTGGAAATGTAATGAAGTCCATGAGAAATCCACATCTAAAAGCAAGTGAGTGGGGATGGCAGATCGACCCACTAGGATTACGTACGACCATGAATCAGCTCTATGATCGTTATCAGAAACCATTATTTATTGTAGAAAATGGACTGGGCGCAGTGGACGAAGTGGTCAATGGAGAAATCAATGATGATTACAGAATTGATTACTTAAGAGAACACATTAAAGCCATGGAGGCGGCTGTAAATGAAGATGGCGTGCCATTAATCGGTTACACACCTTGGGGTTGCATAGACATAGTCAGCGCATCATCCGGTGAGATGAAGAAGCGTTACGGATTTATCTATGTAGATAAGGATAATGAAGGACACGGCAGCTTAAAGCGTATGAAAAAGAAGAGCTTTGATTGGTACAAGAAGGTGATTGCGTCTGGGGGAGAAGAGCTGGGATAAATCAGGAAATTTATGAATATTTATCTGCTTTACGACAAATACTACTTCATATATATGGAATTTAATGTATGGAGGCAGAGTATGAGGTTTATGAATAGAACTCAGGATAATGAAAATCTGGAATTTATTCCTGCGGTAGAGAAAGTGAATGCAGAGGAGAATTCTGCACAGAATGGTGGCACAGGGGAGAAAGTAGAAGATAAGCAGGAAGCTCAGAAGGGTAGCAATCCGCAGAAACAGACACTAGATCAGAAGAAAGATGAAAAGGATGATATTCAGAACTTTGGACACTTGACGCTGGAAGAAGGCAGCGGTAAGAAAAAGATTGAGCTGATGACAATCATTGGGGAGATTGAGGGACACGACTGTCTTGCTGCGACCAGTAAAACAACGAAATACGAGCATGTTCTACCAGCATTAGCGAAGATTGAAGATGATGATTCTGCTGGAGGAATCTTGTTCCTGATTAATACAGTCGGTGGCGATGTCAGTGCAGGACTTGCACTGGCAGAGATGATTTCATCTATGTCAAAACCGACTGTTTCTTTAGTGCTTGGAGATTCACATAGCATTGGCGTTCCATTGGCAGTCAGCACGAATTATTCTTTCATTACGCCAACGGCAACGATGATTATTCACCCGGTACGTATGAATGGGACGATTATAGGCGCTCCACAGACCTTTGATTATTTTAAGATGATTCAGGAGCGCATTGTAAGCTTTATTGCGGATCATAGTAGAATTGAGAAACTGACCTTGGATGATATGATGATTAAGCAGGGGATTTTGACCAAAGATCTGGGAACAATTCTTGTGGGTCAAGAAGCGGTGGATGCTGGACTGATTGATGAAGTGGGCGGAATCAGTAAGGCATTTGCGAAACTGCGGGAACTGATGTAGACTGTATTATAAGAATGTTCGTGACTATTCAGAAGGCACCATGACGGTGAATGTACGGAATAGTTATGAATATTTATGAAAAAGAGAATAAGAGTGAAAATATAAAAATACAGTTGTAGCAAGAATGGGGACTAACATGAATCAAGATACGAATCGGGAAACACAGAATATAGGATGCAGACTGTGCCCTAGAAACTGTAATGTGGATCGAAGTGGTGAAAAGACAGGATACTGTGGAATGACGAATGAAATCTATGCGGCGAGAGCCGCATTACATATGTGGGAGGAACCGTGTATTTCAGGAGAAAGAGGATCTGGAGCAGTATTTTTTACGGGATGTCAGCTTCGATGTGTGTTCTGTCAGAATGCGCAGATTGCAGCGGGACAGGCGGGGAAAAAGATTTCAGTGGAGCGTCTGGCAGAAATATTTATAGAGCTTCAGGAAAAGCATGCAAACAATATTAATCTGGTGACGCCAACACATTATGTGCCGCAGATTATCAAAGCTTTAGATATTGCAAAAAAGAATGGATTGGTGATTCCAATTGTGTATAACACAAGTTCTTATGAGAATCTTGAGACATTAAAGATGCTGGATGGGTATGTGGACGTCTACCTTCCTGATTTGAAGTATGTCAGTGGGATATATTCTAAGAAATATTCCAATGCGGCGGATTATTTTAAGAAGGCATCTACAGCAATTGGAGAGATGTATAGACAGTGCCAGTTACCGATATTTTATGAGCGCGCAGATGATTTGGTGAGGCGCGGAATCGTAGAAGAGGGGATTATGAAACGGGGCGTGATTGTACGTCATCTGTTATTACCAGGTTTAATAAAGGATTCCAAGGAAGTGATTCAATATCTTTATGAGACTTATCATGATGATGTGTACGTAAGTATAATGAATCAGTATACCCCATTGCCACATGTGAAGGCATATCCGGAATTGAATCGAACGATTACGGAAGCTGAATATGATGAAGTGGTGGATTATGCCGTTGATTTAGGAATCAATCATGGCTTTATTCAGGAAGAAGGAACACAAAAGGATAGTTTTATTCCTGAATTTGATTATGAGGGAATCTAATATAATTAACTTTAATTAACTTTAATTAACTTTAATTAACGGCATCAAAGCATATACTTATGTACCAATTGTACAGTTTATGAAGTTTCGATGTAGCTCACTATTATTAAATGTTTTGATCAGCACATTTGAAAAAAGAATTTAAAAATTTATAGTATATAAAATAATAGAGTTAAAAGGCACATATATGCGTAATTCCAAATGATAGGTCTGGGATTACGCATGTTTTCGGCTTTTTTGAGACTTTACGAATTTTTTACTAGGAAAACAAAGAAATATAGCATATAATATCTTCATAGTAAGCAGGAATTTGAACTTTAATGAAGAAATCTAGTGTTAGAAAGGGTGCAAAAGACTGTATATGGAGCAACAAACAGTAGATATAGAAAGAAAAATTGAGTTGAGCCCTGGAAAAACATGGCAGATTGCTCTTTTTTCTTTAAATAATACATCAACAAACCTATTTCTTGCGATGATGGGATATGTTTCTTATTATGCCAATGGAATTGCAGGGCTTGGAGTTGTATTGATTTCTTTTATTCTCACAGGAATGAGGATATTTGATGGAATTACAGATCCAATTATTGGATATTTTATAGATCGGACCAATGGACGATTTGGAAAATTTCGTCCATTTATTCTGTTTGGCTATTTGCTTATGGCCATGAGTGCGGTGGTTCTGTTTATGACAACACATCTGGTTCCCGCAGCGATGAGACCAATTTATTTTATATTGATTTATTCCATCTATATAATAGGCTATACATTCCAGACGGCTGTTGTGAAGTCAGGACAATCGGTCATTACCAACGATCCATCTCAGAGACCAATGATTACCTTTTTTGATTCTACATTTATTATGTTCGCACATGGATTGGTAGCGTTCTATGTATCGGTTTATCTGATTGGGAAGTATAAGACGTTTCAGAGTAGAGAACTTTTTCTGGAATTCGTCATTACAGTAATTATCGTGGCGGGATTCTGTACGGCATTGGCGATTTTAGGGATTTGGGAGAAAGACAATGTCAAGTATTTTAAGCTGGAAGAAGGAAAGAAACAGACGATACATTTCAAGGATTATGTTGCAATATTAAAGCATAATCGACCAATTAAAATGTTGGTGGTTGCCGCAGCGGCGAATAAGTTCGCAGCCATGGTTTATGGAAATGCAACGGTCATTGTAATGCTTTACGGTATCGTGATGAACAATTATCCTTTAGCAGGATTGATTGGAATTATTATAGGAATTCCTAATCTTGGAATTATCTTCCTTGGGATTCATTATGCACGAAAAGTGGGACAGAAGAAGGCGATGGTGGTGTCTACATGGCTGGCGATATTGTTTCAGTCTGCATTGATGCTGATGATGATATTCTGTGATATGACGGAGATTTCACTGAAGAATTTCAATATGATGACACTGGCATTCTTTGTGATTTTCACATTACTGAATGGTGTCAAGTCACTGACGAATAATATGGTGGTTCCGATGATTGCGGACTGTACGGATTATGAGTACACCATCAGTGGACATTTTGTTCCAGGAATTATGGGAGCATTATTTTCCTTTGTGGACAAGTCATTCTCCGCGCTTGGAACAGGATTCGTAGGAATTGCTTTATCTTTGATTGGCTATTCGAAGGTATTTCCACAGGTAGAAGATGCGATGACTCCACAGTTGAAGTTTATGACCATATTTTTCTACTGCATTATCCCTATATGTGGATGGCTGATTACCGTATTTATTATGCATTATTATAAGCTTGGTAAAAGCGAGATGAAGCAGTTATATAAGATTGAAAAAGAACAAGGATTAGGAGAGAAATGAGGCTGGAGTATGAAAGTGAAAAAAGGGAATCCTTTGATGATGGGATGTCATAAACTGAATAAATCGTATCATTTTGCGGTTACCTGTAAATCGACTGCTGTGAAGCTGCTGATTTATGAAAATGCTGATTTTAAGCTGAAGTTCACTGTGGAGTTAGATGACAGTTATAAAACAGGAGATGTATTTGCCTGCGAAATCAGTGATGTGGGCTTGGAAAGATGCTCATACTGTTATGAGGCAGAGTGGGGGAAGTTTATAGATCCTTATGCTCGAACAATCTCAGAATGTCAAGAATTTGGTATTGAGCAGGAGAATGCTCTGCATCTCAGTAGAATCGCACAGGCAGAATATGACTGGGGGAAAGATCAGCCATTACAGATCCCATATGCAGATTCTGTTATTTATAAATTAAATGTTCGTGGATTTACCAAGAGTAGGACATCCGGAGTTCGACACAAGGGAACTTTTGCAGGAGTGATTGAGAAGATTCCATATCTGAAATCGCTGGGAATTACCACACTGGAACTGATGCCAGCATATGAGTTTGATGAGATGAATCGTTTCCCACAATTGCATATTGATCATACGCTGTCTATGTATTCGTCAGAGACCGTGCGCGCATCGGTGAATTACTGGGGGTATACGAAAGCATTTTATTATACACCGAAGGCATCTTTTTCGTCAGTTTCTAAACATCAACAGGATTATACATCGGAAATGAAAGACATGGTGAAGACGCTGCATGCCAATGGCATTGAAGTGATTATGGAGATGTTCTTCACCACAGAAACACCAGCGATGATTCTGGACTGCCTGAGGTTCTGGGTGACAGAGTATCATCTGGATGGCATTCATCTCTATGCATCAGAGACTGCGTTAAATGTAGCTTCGTCAGATCCATTACTGTCGAAAACAAAGCTTCTGACCGTTTATTGGAATGGAGAAGCATTTGACTATAAGCACATGGGTAATTATAATGATGGCTTCAAGAATACGGCAAGAAAGTTTTTAAAGGGTGATGAAAATCAGCTTGCAGAATTTGTGGAGATTATGAAGAGCAATCCGTTACAGAGTGCAAATATCAATTATATTACGAATCATAATGGATTTACGCTGATGGATTTGGTGAGCTTTGATCGAAAGCATAATGAAGCAAATCATGAGAATAATCAGGATGGTGAAGATTTTAATTATAGTTGGAACTGTGGTGTTGAGGGGAAGTCCAGAAAGAAAAAGATTGTAGAGCTTCGTAGAAAACAGATGAAGAATGCATGGATGATGCTTTTGCTTGCACAGGGAACGCCGTTGATTCTTGCGGGCGATGAATTCGAAAACACCCAGGGCGGAAATAACAATCCATATTGTATTGATGGAGAGACGACTTGGCTGAATTGGAAGAATTCAGATGATGCATGTCAGATGCAGGATTTTGTCCGTGACTTGATTCAATTTAGGAAGCAACACAAGATTTTACATATGGATAAGCAGCTTTATGCATATGATCAGTTGTCGTGTGGATTTCCGGATATATCTTATCATGGCAGCAGTGCATGGTTTAATGCATGTGAGAATTACAATCGTCATATTGGGATGATGTATTGTCAGAAGTACAGCAATCAGGAAGACTGTGAATTAATATATGTAGCTTACAACATGCATTGGGAAAGTCATGAACTGGCACTTCCGAAAATCGGGGAACATGGCGATTGGAGCGTTGTAATGTGCTCATCTGATAAAGCAGATGCTGTGAAGATCTTAGATAATCGTCTGGTTAAAGTTCCTGAAAGATGTACAGCTGTTTTGAAGGGATTTATGAAGGGAGAGTCTGTAAATGCAGATTCTGTCAAAGTGGCAGAGAAGAAGTTACGGAAAAAGTCTGTAAATGTGAAAGAGAATGCTGCGTTGACAACAATAAAATAG
The DNA here is from genome assembly GCA_028693195.1 of Lachnospira sp. Classification (GTDB taxonomy): domain Bacteria; phylum Bacillota; class Clostridia; order Lachnospirales; family Lachnospiraceae; genus Lachnospira. Next base: position 3,003 of record JAQUVV010000055.1, on the reverse strand, counting down.
GGAATATAGTAATTGTGCAGGTACAGAACAGTTACGAAATATAAGGTGACAGAGAGGAATTGGTTCGATGAATTTTAACAGCCTGGAAGAAGTACAGAACAGATTTGCCGATTTTCAGAAGATATTTGAATCGGGAGACAAGGAAAAAGCAGCTGGAATGCTGGAAGAACTGCTAGATGCATTGGAAGAGAATACGAGCGTAAGAAGAGCTGGAAAAGTCTATAAAGATGGACGCATTGATATGACGGAGGATGATGGACGCGATGTATATATCAGTCTGAATCATGTGATGGAATACTATATCTATGCATTTTATTATAAACCAGATGTGGATGTGAAATGTACAGAATTGCCCTATGGTGCATATTATAGGACTTATGGGGATTTATGCCTGCAGCTTGGGAAGTATCATGCGGCAGAGAAAGCATTTTCGAAGGCGATTGCATGGAATTCAGTAGATTTAGATTCGATATTAGGATTGGCAGAAAGCTATAAGTATACCAATAAGCTTCAGCGTTATCTGGACACAACCAAGGCTGCTTATCGGTATTGCTGTACCCGTGCGACCATGGCAAGATATTACAGAAATATGGGCTATTACTATTTGAATAAATACGAGACCGACATGGCAAGAGCATGTTATATATACAGCAACATCTACTTTCAGACAGAAAATGCTGACCAGGAGTTAGCTTACTTAAAAGAAGCGCTTAAGGATGAAACGCCAGAATTTACAATTCAGCAGATACAGCAAATGTTTACAGAAAAGGGCGTGGAACCAGGTCCTGATTCAGATACGATTGGTGTAGTTTACCGAGTGGGTGAACTGATGATGGATGATGGCGAGATGAAACTGGCAAAGGATTGCTTCTCAATTGTGTATGATATTACGCAGGAGGAAAAGTTAGGAACCTTGCTGGATACGATGGCGGATTTATAAGGTTGTAGAATGACAGGAAGCTGATAAATTGAAACGGAAGAATGGAGATTATTATGGTATTAGAATTAGATCAGACAAAGATTGATGGAATTATCTTTGATTTAGATGGAACTTTATGGGATACGACACAGAGAATCTGTGAGGCATGGAATCTGGTTCTAGAGAAGCATCCGGAAATCAGAAGAAGGGTGGTCGATACAGATGCACTCGCTGAATGTATGGGACTTCCAATGTATGATATTGCAGCAAAGCTGTTTCCAGATGAAGACGAACAGGTGAGAAATGATTTGATGGATGAGCTTTGCGTGTTTGAAAACGGATACCTGGAGGAAAAGGGCGGGATTTTATTCGATGGTTTGGAAGAAACATTGAAATGCTTAGCAAAAAGCTATCCGCTGTTTATTGTAAGCAACTGTCAGGATGGATATATTGAAGCATTTCTCCATGCACATCATATGGAACAGTATTTTAAGGATACAGAATGCTGGGGAAGAACCAGAGTATCCAAGGGAGAAAGTAATAAAATCCTGATGGAGAGAAATGACTTAAAGAATCCTGTTTATGTAGGTGATACTGCAGGAGATGCACAGTCCGCAGTAGATGCTGGAATTCCATTTATCTATGCAGCCTATGGCTTTGGCTCTGTGAATCAGTACGCAGCAAAGATTGATGACATTAGAGAATTGACAGAAATTTTTGCATAAGAGTATTCATATTCAAAAAAAGAATTCGAAAATGTCTTGACGCACGAAAATAATCATGCTATCATGCATATAATTTAAATATAATTTAAAGTCAATGAACAAAATAGTACTTCCAGAAGGTACATTACAGAGAGTCAGCGGTGGTGGGAAGCTGATATGGAAATCTGAAAGGAATGGGTTTGGGAGATGCGCTTACGAACGGTAACAAGTAGTTTGCGACGTGACCTCACGTTACAGAGGAAAGATATGATAGGAATGTTCATAGGACATTGCTTAGTATCGGATAATGAGTTAGATGATAGTGGTGGCATATCCAGTAGGATGTGTCACCTTTTTTATTTATAGCAAATTGCATTTCCTATAAATAAAAACACTGCGTGAGTATCGCAGCGGTGTGGATAATGAAGTTGTTACTTTGAATATTCGCAATCATCTAAGAACAAGGGTGGCACCACGATGATTCGTCCCTGGTAAATCAGTAATCAATGATTCTGATTTACCAGGGACTCTTTTATTTGTTAGGAAATCACATTCCTAGCGGCAGTACACGAGTGCAAGGAAGGCAGGCTAAATATGAAACGAAGATTAAAGGCATACAAAAAAACAGTCAGTATTGTAAATGAAACAGCAATTGAACTTTATCAGGGACTTGGTTCGAAGAGCAAAGGATTTCTCATGGAAAGTAATGATAAAGAAAATGGACGGTACACATTTATGGGCGTGGAGCCAGAGGAAATAGTCCAGTCCGAAAAGGATTCTCTTGTGATTACAAAGTGTGATGGAACAAGAGAAGTGAGAAAAGGAAATCCATTAAAGCTTTTGAAAGAGTATTATGATGAATTCGAAGTGGTGAAGGAAGATGGTGAGCTTGAATTCATGGGGGGATTGGTTGGAAGCCTTGGATATGACTATATTCGATATACAGAAATTCTTCCGGATGATAATCCTGAAGAGATTGGAATTGAAACAATCCAGTTGATGTTAGCAACTAAGTTCATCGCTATTGATCATATGGCAGAAACATTTACGGCAGTAGTCTTGGCAGAGGATTCCGAGGAAGGAAAACGTATAGCGTTGGAAGAGGCGCAGAATCTCATAGACAGAGCTAGATCAGGATGTGGAAATGAATGTGAAAAAGAAAATGAAAAAAATGCAGAAATTAATAAGGATATAGATGATGATCTAGATGGTGTGATATTGAGACAATAGGACACGCTGGAGCAGTACAGTGAGAAGGTAGAACGAATCAGAGAATACATTAGAGAGGGACATATATTTCAGACCGTGTTATCTCAGAGATGGACCATTCAGACGAAGAAAGATGGATTCCAGATGTATCAGAAGTTGAGAAGATTGAAT
>JAQUVV010000054.1 GCA_028693195.1 Lachnospira sp. | reverse complement strand
TATTGCTGTAATCGAAGGGGTTTCTACAAAGGCAGGAACAATCTATGCTGAAGTGAATGGAGTAAAGACATCAACACAGAATGTGAAAGAAAGAGGTACCTTCAAGTTCCTTCTGACATTAGAACAGGGAAGAAATGATGTTGTACTTTACCAGACAGATGCGAATGGAAATGTCACAAGAAAAACATTTAACTTCGTATATTTAACAAATTATGATAAGGTCGTAGACCAGACATTTATGGGAACAGATGGTGATTTAGTAAATGAAATCCCTACATATAAATCTATTCAGAAAGCAGTGGATTCTGTATCATCTACGAATGGTGAAAGAGTCGTGATCCTTGTAAAAGAGGGAACATATGTGGAACGTTTGGATGTAAAGAGCCCATATATTACTTTGATTGGTGAAGACAGCGAGAAGACGGCAGTTAGTTATTTCGATAGCTCAGTTCTTGGTGGAGATATGGCCAAGAGATGTGCAACATATATCGAGAAAACAGCAGTTGGATTCGAGGCTGAGAACATTACATTTGAGAATTCTTATGATTATGGAACAATCAATCAGTCTAATCAGTCTGCAGATGCTTTAAGAACGGATGCAGAGAATGTTTCCTTTGTAAATGTTATATTTAAGGGATATCAGGATACATTATGTGCAAATCAGGGAACACAGTATTATAACAAATGTAAGATTTATGGAACAATCGACTTCATCTATGGCAATAATCCAAAGGCTTACTTTGATGACTGTCAGATGATTTTCAGATACTATGCAGAGAAGAATGCTGGATATGTATTTGCACCTAAGACAGATACAAGCAGTTCTGATTATGGAATTATCTTAAATAACTGTCAGATTCTTTCTGAAGACGGATGCTCAGGAAATGGATATCTTCTTGCTAGACCATGGGGAGCAGATGCATATATTACAATGATTAACTGCTATATGGGAAAAGCTATCAATGCAGCAGCTCCATATGCAGATATGTCTGGTGCATCATATAAGAATGCAAGATTTTTTGAGTATCATAGCTATGGACCAGGATACACAATCAATGCAGAAAGAAGACAGATTTCTAAGACAAAGGCAGAGACAATGAAATCTTCATTAGGCTGGAATCCAGAATCTGTTGTAGCAGACATCTCAAAGAATAATTTTGTTGGAAGTATTGTGACACAATCGGCAAATAAGTTTGTAACAGGAACATATATTCCAACAGAGTATAGTCCAAGTGAAGGAACTGATACTGGACTTGGAAAGTATTCGGTAAATGGATATGCAGCAGCAGTCGGAGTTTCAGGCGGTGGTCTGTTATATGAAACATCAGAAGGATATTATAAGGTTGATACAGCAGAAGAGTTTTTAACTGCTTTACAGCAGGCGAAGAAGACTCCTGGTAAGAAGGCAGTCATTGAACTGACAAAGGATATTGGACTTGGATGTAATGAGGTTCAGAATTTTGCATCATACAGCGATGTCATTACAGCATATTCAGCACAGCCTTTGACACATCCAACATTGATTCAGACAGGTGTGTCTAAGCTAGCAATTAAAGGGATGAATAATCTGACCATCTTCTCACAGAATGGTTCAAAGATTCTTCATGCCAATATAGACATTCAAGGTTCAAGCAATATCATCATCAGAAACATTGTGTTCGATGAACTCTGGGAGTGGGATGATGATACAGCAGGTGCATATGACCGCAATGACTGGGATTATATGACTATTGAAAAGGAAAGCGATAATATCTGGATTGACCATTGTACATTTTACAAGGCTTATGATGGTGTCATTGATATTAAGGATCCATCATTAACCAATACATGTGATGTTACAATCTCATGGTGTGAATTCCTTCCTGCCAGCAGTGGAACATTCTGGGAAGATATGATGAAGGCAATGGAGGCAAATCCTTCTAATTATGCATATTATCAGACATGTCTGAAAGAAGGCATGACAGCAGAACAGATTCGTCACTATGCTTATGGACAGAAGAAGACACATTTGTTAGGACAGAGCGCAGATGCTGTAAATGCGGTAAATATCAGACTGACATTAGCAAATAACTATTATAAAGATTCTATGGATCGTATGCCAAGACTTCGTTATGGTGTCGCTCATGTATATAACTGTATCATGGACGCATCTACATTAGAGGCATACAGAAAAGACTTATTAGAGACTTGTGGTGCTGAGGTAGCAAAGAAGATTGTAAGTAACGGTGCAAGTTCTACTTGTGACGGACAGCTTCTTCTGGAAAACTGCTATATATCAGGTATTGAGAATGCGTTAAACAGTGGTAATGGTTCAGATCCTGCCGGATACATTAATGCAATTAACTCAACATATTTCTTGAATGGTGCGTTAACTAAGTTAGAACCAAAGAGCAATAGCACAACAGATAACAGCGTACTTGTAACAGATACAAACAGTTTTAAGGAAGCACTTCCATATAGCGGTTATATATTATTCAATTCAGCAAGGTTAAATGAGTATGTTGCACCATTAGCTGGTGCTGGAAAGCTTTCAATGTCAGTGCGTGAGTGGGAAAAGACAACTTATAATGATACAACGAAGCCTGAGACAGGATTTGAACCGGTTGAGGATAATAAGCCGGTAGAGGATGATAAGTTAGATGATAGTATAATTGAAATTGAAGTGAATGGTTCAGACTGGACAGAAGCAAATAATAAAATTGAAAAAGCTGAAGAGGGACAATTAATTATAATTACTTTAAAAAATACAGATGAAATTTCAGCTAATAATTTTATGAATCTGATTAAGAAAAGTATTTCTAAAAAGGTTGTAATTGAATTGCCAGTACCTAATATGGAGGGCATTTCGTGGATTATTGACAGTTCCCTTATTGCGGAAGTGGGAGAACTGGGGAATATCAAGATAGGAGTGACGCTAAATACAGACAGTATTCCAACAACTGCAATGAAAGGTATTCCAAAGGGAACAGAACAGATTCAAATGTCATTAGCTCATGACGGACCATTCGGTATTCCAATGACATTAAAGATTAATTTAGATACTAAGAATGCTGGACAGTATGCAAATCTGTATTACTATAATCCAGAAACAGGTGTCATGGAGTTAGTAGAAAGTGCATTAATTGCTGAAGATGGAAATGCAAAGCTTGGATTTACACATGCATCTGAGTACGTGATTGTTGTCAGCAGCGAGAATCTTTCTGCTGGACAGACGGCCGGCGATTCAACAGAGACTGGAGATCATGCTCCAATTAAGAGCATGCTATTCATTATCTTGCTTGCAGGTTCAGTACTTGCTTATGAAAAGAAGAAACTAAGTGTGAACAGTGTAGAAGACTAGAAACATTTGACCTTTATCATTCGAAACTTTTAAATCGAATGATAAAGGTCTTTTTTTACTTGATATACACTGCATGCAGTTCTTCAGTTTCATTAATTGCATAGGAAGATTGGATTTAAGCACGATATCGACAGTAATATAGAATATGTGAGTCATTGTCATATACCGCAAAAGTAAATTTGCTTCCGCCAGCTGAACTTAAAATATTTGTATCAGTAGGATTATCATTATGAAAATAATAATATCCATTTTCCACCTGTGGAATCTGTGCATCTTGAGCAAAGTGGTATGCATAAGTAACGCAACCGTCATGCCCACCGTATAAAAGAAGCTGTATATCATTGTCTAAAGGAAGCTCTGTCCATTGCTCATTACAGGACAGCTTATTGGAAAAATCTGAGGTGCTGGCTTCTGAGATTGTTATCTGCGTGGATGTTAAGCCATCTCCATGAAATGAGGACTCTGGGTCAGAATATGAAATGGAATCAGTTTTAGGTAATTGAATATCCAGATTAGATTCTAATTGACTTTTATGAAGTGCATTATCAATGATTGTCGGAGTGCTACATCCGGAGATAGACAGGCAACAGAGCGTAAATAGTGAAAAAATTGATAGAACTTTCAAATGTATAGGTTTCATATAGGGTTCCTCTCATTAAAAATCTAAAAAGTTGTTGCAACAAAATATATTTAAACATAATGTTATAATTAAAACAAGTGCAACAAAATAAATTGGTTGTGTTCTGTATGGAGATGATTTATATTTAAGAATAGTGAAAAGATATATCTGTTCAGAGGTAAAGAACGAGAACATATTATATGTAGATTTTGGAGATGAAGATGAAAGAATATAAGAATATTATTTTTGATGTAGGAGATGTCCTTTTTGACTACCGATGGTTTGAGATGCTGTTGGAATATGGATTGAATGAGGAAGAAGCAAAGCGTGTGGGAAATCAGATGTTTGATGATCCACTATGGCTTCAACTGGACTTGGAGATTATGCCAAGAGAAGATATTATCCGAGGGTTTGAAGAAAAGTATCCAGCAGATGCCAAAGCCATGAGATGGTTCTTAGATCATGGAGAATTGATGCATATTCCAAGAACGGATGTATGGAAGAAGTTTCATGAACTGAAGGAAAAGGGGTATCATATATATTTGCTTTCGAATTATTCCAGTGATTTGTTCCACAAACATACCAAGGGAGCATCCTTCTTAGATGATATCGATGGCATGGTTGTTTCTTATCAAGTACATGTGAAAAAGCCTGAACCCGAAATCTATCATTGTTTATTAGAAAAGTATGGATTAAAGGCGGAAGAATGCATCTTCTTTGATGATCGAGCAGCCAATACGGAAGCAGCAGAGAAGTTGGGAATTCGGTCAGTGACAATTACATCTAAGGAAGTGTTATTAGAACAGATGGATACATTGTTAGAACAAAAGTCTACGGATATAATGAAACGTGTAGCATCAAGCTGTGGCTAATAGACATTGAGGAGAGAATATATGAGTGAGAACATTGCTACAAATATTGAGAATACAGTTGAGAATATGATAGAGCTTCATCATATTAAGAAATCCTATGATGGAGAGAATACGGTTATTGATGATATTAACCTAGATATTAAGAAGGGAGAATTTGTAACCCTTCTAGGACCTTCTGGATGCGGGAAGACGACCATTCTTCGAATGATTGCTGGATTTGAAATGCCTACAGATGGGGAGATACTTCTTGGTGGAAAGGACATCAGTGAACTTCCTCCCAATGAGAGACCGATTAATACAGTCTTTCAGAAGTACGCATTGTTTCCGCATTTAAATATATACGATAATGTTGCATTTGGCTTAAAGCTTAAAAAGATGCCCAAGAAACAACAGGATGAAAAGGTGCGTAAAGCACTTGAAATAGTTGATTTGGAAGGGTTTGAAAAGAGAAGCATCCATACGCTTTCTGGTGGACAGCAGCAGAGAATTGCCATTGCACGTGCTATCGTCAATGAACCAAAGGTGCTTCTGTTAGATGAACCTTTGAGTGCGTTAGATTATAAGATGCGTAAAGAGATGCAGATGGAATTAAAGAATATGCATAAGAAACTGGGGATTACGTTTATCTTTGTAACCCATGATCAGGAAGAAGCATTGACTATGTCTGACAAGGTTGTGGTTATGGCACATGGTGCGATTCAGCAGGTTGGAACACCAGAGGAAATCTATAATGAACCAAGTAACGTATTTATAGCTGATTTTATTGGTGAGAGTAATATATTCAAAGGCGTGATGTCAGGGAAGTTCAAAGCAAAATTCTGTAAGGCAGAGTTTACTTGTGTCGATGATTATGCCAAGGGAACTGTGATTGATGCGGTTATTCGACCAGAGGATTTTGTGCTGACGAAACCAGAAGAAGGGATAATCAGTGGAGAAATTCTTTCGTCAGATTTTAAAGGGACGTTCTATGAGGTAGCAGTGCTTTGTGGGAAGAATGAAATTGAGGTTCATAGTTTGAAAAATGGTGCACCGGGAACGAAAGTTGGACTTACCATTGATCCAGATAATATTCATATTATTCCATATGATTTGAGTATCAACCATTACGAAGGAAATGTGGATGAAATGCAGGAGGGCAGCGAGTTAGCTGTTAGCTTTGCGGGGATTCATACGAAGATTAATCCTGCCAGATTATTCGAGGGTGCAACCATGAATGATGGTGTGGTTTATGATGCACAGGGAAGTGCAATGGATATGTCTGATGTAAGCTTTGAAGCATATTTCGCACCAGAGCATGCGGATTTAAGTGATGATGCTGAAGCAGGTATTGTACAAGGCAATGTTGTATCCTTTATTTACATTGATGATCATTATAGTTATACAGTTCGAGGGTTGGATGAAGAGGACTACATCGTAGATGATGAAGATCTCTGGAATCAGAATGATTTCGTAAGTATTATTATTCCTGAAGACAAGATACAGTATACATTACAGTGATTTCTGTGAATGCGAAACGGTGTCAGCATCGCAGCGGTGCGGATCATGAAGTTATCATTTATGAAAATAGAATGGAGACGAAAGTGAAAAAATCATATTTTTCAAGAAAACAATTAATGATTCCATATGCAGTGTTTTTATGCTTCTTTGTAGTATTGCCTTTATTCGTGGTACTTTATTATGCATTTACCAATGGGGATGGAAATGTATCTATCCATAATTTTGTCCGATTTTTTCAAAATTCAAAAGCAATAGGAACGTTGGTGTACAGCCTTGCGGTTGCATTGTTAACGACATTATTCTGTCTTTTGTTGGCTTATCCTGCTGCGTATTTTATGGCAAAGGGTGTGTTTCGAAAAAATCATACATTTTTAATGCTATTTGTGCTTCCGATGTGGATTAACTTTACATTAAGAATTACAGCGATGAAAGAAATACTATCACTGGTTGAAGGCAACCTTGCCATGCATCCCTTTTTAAATACAATTATTTGTATGGTATATGACTTTCTGCCATTCATGATACTGCCTTTATACAATACCATTGTGAGACTGGATGATAGCCTATTAGAAGCGGCGCATGATCTAGGAGCAACTAAGAGACAGACCTTTTTCAAGGTGGTTCTTCCACTATCGATTCCTGGAATTATCAGTGGAATTACCATGGTTTTCCTTCCGTCCATGACAAATTATGTGGTGCTGGATATGGTTTACAACAGCACATATATTATGGGAAGTTTGATTGGAAGCTACTTCAGTGCATATGATTGGCATAATGGTTCTGTGATATCTATTATTTTACTTGTTATTATTCTATTGATTACTTTGATATCAGATAAATTCACTGGGCAAAGTGCCAATGAACGACAGGGAGGTGCCATACTCTAATGAAAAAATCGATTCAGTATTTATGCATCGGTTTGGTGCTGACATTCTTGTATGCACCAATTCTGATTTTAGTATTTTACAGCTTTACCAATGCAACTATGATTGGAGCAACGAGAGGATTTTCGCTGCATAATTACCAAACTTTATTCGGAACGCCTGAATTACAGGCTATGATTTTTGGAACATTGTTGCTGGCATTACTGGTGGCGATTCTTTCTACACTGCTTGGAACAGCAGGTGCGATTGGTGCATTTTACTCAAAGAAACATACCAGAGGCGTATTGGAAATGGCAAATGAGATTCCAGTGGTAAATGCTGATGTTGTGACAGGTTTTTCAATGTGTATTCTGATGATTGCGATTTTTAAGGTCAGTAAGGAAACCTATATTCCTTTAATTGTTGGACAGACAGCACTTTGCACGCCTTTTGTATATCTTTCTGTTATGCCAAGATTAAAGCAGATGGATGGACAGCTTTATGAAGCGGCGCTGGATTTGGGCTGCAAGCCATTTCAGGCATTATTCAAGGTGGTGCTTCCACAGATCGTTCCAGGAATTCTTTCTGGATTTATGATGGCGGTGACTTTATCTTTAGATGATTATTTTGTTGCAACATATACGAAACCAGCTACATTTGATACAATCAGTACCTATGTGGTAAATGCAACAAAGGGGTCGCAGACAAGCATCAAGACAGCATTGTGGGCATTATCAGCAATTATATTCGTGATTGTTGTGGTTGTGGTATTAGATATGAACTGGCGTGCGGGAAAGAAGCATGAGTGAGATCGTGAAAGAATAGTGACATGACGAACGCAGGAAGGAAAGAACAGGTATGAAGAGAATAAAGGCATTAATAGCATGTATGCTTCTGATGGCAGTGACCATATTACCGCTTGCAGGGTGCGGAGCGGAAGATAGCGATACCATCGTTCTTCGAATCAGTAATTGGGAAGAGTATATAGATGAAGGTGGATGGACAGAAGAGGATGCAATAGAATTGGAAGACGGAACGGTGATTCAGCCAGAGAAGTCTATTGCTGAAGAGTTTGAACAGTGGTATTTTGAAAAATTCGGACAAAAGGTGAAGGTGGAGTATTCTACATTTGGAACGAATGAGGAATTGTATAATCAGATGACACTGGGAGATCAGTATGATTTGGTTTGCCCATCCGAATATATGATTATGAAGCTGATGACAGAGGGATATATCCAGCCATTTTCACAGGAATTTATGGATACCTCCAATCCAGATAACTATTATGTCAATGGTGTCTCACCTTATATCAGAAGTGTATTTGATGATTTGAAGATTAATGGACAAGCTTTGAGTAATTGTGCCGCAGGATATATGTGGGGTACTCTCGGAATTGTCTATAATCCAGATGAAGTGACTGAGGAAGAGGCTGCACATTGGAATCTTTTGAGCAGTGATAAGTTCCGCAAACAGATTACAATTAAAGACAGTGTGCGAGATGCCTTTTTTGCGGGCATAAGCATTCTGAATGAGAATCAAATATCATCATCTGCATTTACAAATGCAGCAGATTATCGTGACAGGCTTTCATCTACATTAAATGATACCAGCAAGGAGACAGTAGATGCTGTAGGAGACATCTTAAGTGGAATTAAGGATAACGTATATTCCTTTGAAACAGATAGCGGTAAGGCTGATATGGCAACAGGAAAAGTGGTCGCAAATATGCAGTGGTCAGGAGATGCAGTATATACCTTGAATGAAGCGGAAGCAGACGATCTCTATCTGTGCTATTCTGCACCGGAAGAATCAGTTAATCTATGGTTTGATGGATGGTGCATGATGAAGAATGGTATTCAGGGAGATGAGAAGAAGCAACAGGCAGCGGAAAGCTTTGTGAACTATGTATCTATGCCAGAGAATGCAATTCGTAACATGTACTATATTGGTTATACATCCGTAATCTCAGGTGGGGAGAGTGATCAGATCTTGCAGTATGCAGATTATTGTTATGGTGCAGATGAAGCTGAGGCAGAAGAAGCGAGAGAAAAGCTTGTGGAATATCCATTGGATTATTTCTTTTTAGGGAGGAAAAATTCGGAAACAGGAGAATATACCATTATGACCACAGAAGATCAGACCAGACGTCAACTCTTCGCACAGTATCCGACAGAAGATGTCATCAATCGAAGCGTAGTCATGGCATATTTCAATAAAGAGGGAAATGAACGAATTAATCAGATGTGGACAGATGTCAGGTGCTTTGATTTGAATAAGGTGTTTGGATTTTAGGCGGATTGTTATTATTGTACTATTTATGCTTGGTAACGAGAAAGTTAGTACAATCATCGCATGATATTAATGTGAATATATGAATTTTACGCTAAATTGTATTGCTTGATGTTATATTACGTGCATATAGTACATTTTTAATATATTTTGTACTTTTCGATTCATATCAGACTCAAAAAAGTCCAATTTTCTCCTATAAATCAATAAAAGACTAAGTAACATATTTTAAGAACGAGCCCTTAAAATATGCTGCTTAGTCTTATTTTCATGGCTTATTGCCAATGTACACGCCTAGAATTTATTTCTTCAGTGCTTCCTGTAACTTCGCTTCTTTTACACGGCTGTATTCTTATGCGATGATAGCGGCTTTCTCAGGCCATCTTTCACGAATCTTCATCATGTAGGAGAGTACATCACCTTCATATTCCTGTTCATCCCCATATTCGATGACTTCAAAACAGCTACGGATAATATTGATTACACAGTTTTCAAAGTGATCCTGCTTACATGAACGGCACTGGTGTAATAAGTGTGCTGTTGCATGAAGTACGTCGTATTCATCATATCCACCACGAATGTCTGAAGGTGGAATGTTTTCGAAACCGTCCTGAATAAATGTCTGACCTTTGATTCTACACTGTGCAGCACAGTCCTTAGAATATCCAATCATACATCCTCTCTCTGCACACTTGCCACAGTGAGCTTCTGTCAGACAGATTTTCCCCAAGTCTTGAAAAATTTCTTGTAAATTGATTTGTTCTTTTAGCCATATAGTCCTCCTTTGTTTTAAGGTAAATTTAATATTTAATTGTCGCAAAACAGTTGACTATATTCTACCATTATATGTTAAAATTATCAATAAATATTGATATGGCATTATCAATAGAAATGGACGCAGAATATATTTGACAGACAGGAGAATTGATTGTATGGGAGAAGCTGGCAGCACAGGGAATAACACACACAACATTACACAAACAGGTTCAAGAAAAAGTGTCTTGAATAGTAAACTCTATCTATATCTGACAGAGTTCTTTGCAGGAATGGCAGTTATGGCAGTGGAATTGGGGGCAAGCAGACTGCTGGCACCTTATTTTTCTTCATCGCAGATTGTATGGACAATTATTATAGGAACCATCATGATTGCTATGGCGCTGGGAAATGTATGGGGAGGACGAAGCGCGGACAAGAATCCAGATCCAGACCGATTATACAGAAGAATATTAATTTCTGCAGTGTGGATTGCAGCCATACCAGTATGCGGAAAGTATATTATTCTAGGAATTTCGGGCGTACTTGTACTGACGGTGAATAATAATTTCCTGGTAATTGCAGCATTTTTGGCATGTATGGTGATTTTTGTTTTTCCGTTGTTTCTTCTTGGAACAGTTACACCGTCTTTAGTCAAGTATAGTGTGCAGAGCCTTGATGATAGTGGGAAAACAGTAGGAACCTTAGGTGCATGTAACACAATCGGCAGCATTATTGGTACATTTTTACCTACATTTGTAACAATTCCAGCTGTGGGAACAGCCATTACATTTTTAATATTCTCAGGAATTTTACTGGTATTAGGACTTGTTTACTTTATCAGTGAGAGACGAAGACCTGTTCTATGTGGTGTAACGGCAGCACTTTTTATTGTATGCTGCTGCCTGGGAAATCTCAATGGATTTGCATTCTGGGAGAAGAATCTGGTCTATGAGGGGGAGTCGGTCTATAATTATCTTCAGGTCAAGGAAGATGATGAGAAGACGATTCTTTCAACAAATGTGCTGTTTGGTGTGCAGTCTATGACTATGAAGGAAAAGAATCTTACAGGAATGTATTATGATTATGCATTAGCAGCTCCCATGCTGGCAGGAATTAGTGAAAATGAAAGCGGAGATGCATTAATTCTTGGTATGGGAACAGGAACCTATGCCAGGCAATGTGATACGTACTTTCCCAGTCTGAATGTAACTGGAGTGGAAATTGATGAGAAGATTACAAAGCTTGCCAATCAGTACTTTGATGCTTCAGAGAAAGCTAAGGTCGTGAATTATGATGGACGGGCATATCTGAATGTGGATCAGAACAATTATGATGTGATTATGGTGGATGCATATCAGGATATTACCATTCCCTTTCAGATGTCATCAGTGGAATTCTTTACGGATGTAAAGAATCACTTGAATACCAATGGCGTTATGGTTGTAAATATCAATATGCATACAGAAAAAGAGGGGAATATTAATCAGTATTTGTCTGATACCATTGCGTCAGTGTTTGATTATGTATATCTGGTCGAAGTCCCAGGAACGACCAATGTGGAACTTTTCGCAACGATGAATCCAGAGGCTGAAAAACAGTTTCAAGGAAGCTATGCCAGCGGAAACAACGGACAGTTAAGAAGCTTGTTTGCGTCAGTTGCTAAGAATCTGACTCCATATGAGGCAGGAGACTATCTATTGACAGATGATAAGGCACCTGTGGAAGTCTTGGGAATGCAGGTGATTGATGATCTCATTCAGAGCGAATTGAGTTATTATAAGGAAATCTTTAAGAATGAGGGAATCGGTGGACTATTAAATTCCTTCTCAGATGGTACAGTGCAGGAAGAGAAAGTTCTTATTGAAGTCGGTAAGGAAATCGTTGACTCAGGAAAGCAGTTAAGTGTTCCAGCAGAAATCCTTGAAAAGATTATTGTTGAGAAGAAAGAAGTAGAAGCAAGAACAGGAACCAAAGCAAAAGCTTTTTTGAAATTACATTTACTTATCAAGGAAACACCTTTGCGACACAGGAAGTGGAGGAAGGAAATCGAGTTGTTAGACCAACACTGGCACCAGCACCAAGTGGCGACTGGAATTATGATTTCTCGACGAAGGCATATATGAACATGGAGATTCCATGGAATTAAATTCCAGGAATTTAATTCCTTTGAATTGGATTTGACTTTAACGTATTACTATGATATAACATTGAAAGACAAATAACAGGGGAGCTTGTGACTGCAGGCTGAGAGGAAGTAATCAACTTCGACCCTTAAACCTGATTTGGGTAATGCCAACGTAGGAAGCACGTATAAGACTACAGACTATTGAGCAGAGCACCCAGTTGGGTGCTCTGTTTTTTGCGCGTAATCAAGATGCGCACGGCGAACTTGGGTAAGCGAAGCAGAAGAGCAGGGATATCAAACATATTAAGGGAGAAAAACAACATGGCTATGGAATACGCAACACAGATGGAAGCAGCAAGAAAGAATATTATTACGAAAGAGATGGAGACTGTTGCTAAGAAGGAAAACAGAACACCTGAGGAAATCAGACAGTTGGTGGCAAGCGGAACGGCAGTAATCTGTGCAAATACGCACCATAAGCGTCTTGATCCCAATGGTGTCGGTTCAATGTTAAAGACAAAAATCAATGTAAACCTTGGCGTCTCAAGAGACTGTAAGGATTACAATATTGAGATGAAGAAGGTTATGGAAGCGGTCAACATGGGAGCTGAAGCAATCATGGATCTTTCCTCTCATGGAGATACAACTGAATTTCGAAGAAAACTGACCAGTGAGTGTCCAGCTATGATTGGTACAGTTCCAGTATATGATAGTGTGATTCATTATCAGAGAGACCTTGCAACACTGACTGCACAGGACTTTATTGAAGTGGTTCGCAATCATGCTGAAGATGGTGTGGATTTCGTGACTCTTCACTGCGGAATTACCAGAAAGACCATTGATCAGATTAAGAAGCACAAGAGAAAGATGAATATTGTATCAAGAGGAGGTTCATTAATCTTTGCATGGATGTGCATGACAGGGAATGAGAATCCATTTTACGAATACTATGATGAGATTCTAGAAATCTGTAGAGAGCATGATGTTACAATCTCATTAGGAGATGCTTGTCGTCCAGGATGCTTGGCAGATGCCAGCGATGTATGTCAGATAGAAGAATTGGTTCGATTAGGAGAATTAACGAAGCGTGCATGGGAAAGAGATGTACAGGTTATGGTAGAAGGTCCAGGACATATGCCTCTTGACCAGATCGCAGCAAACATGAAGATTCAACAGACAATCTGTATGGGAGCACCTTTCTATGTATTAGGACCATTAGTGACAGATATAGCACCAGGATACGACCATATTACGTCAGCAATTGGTGGCGCAGTTGCAGCATCTAATGGCGCAGCATTCCTTTGCTATGTAACACCAGCAGAGCATCTTGCACTTCCAAATGTAGATGACGTGAAGCAGGGGATTATTGCATCT
>JAQUVV010000053.1 GCA_028693195.1 Lachnospira sp. | reverse complement strand
TGGAAGGAACCTCCATGCTTCCACTTCCATTCTGATTTAGACTCTGATTGTATTTGGATATGCCATAAGCTTCTGAGCTCATAATCTGTGAGACATAAGCCGTTGCTGTATTGTCAAAATGATTATCTATATTATACTGAATCACCCATTCGCACTGAAAGCGATCATCATAGATAACCCCATTCCAAGATGAGAAAAATTCAGAAGCTGTATCCTTTAATGCAGCTGAGAATGTAACCAGCACCGTATTGGTCTCCTCATCTAATATCACAGATGGTTGAATCTCCACAGAACGAAGTGCCTTAGAACGCGGCACATATTTCTGTGTAAACTGTTTCATAAATTCTTCCATCCATATATCCGCAATCTCATTAATCTGCATATTCTCACTTCCATCTATTGTAGTGGAAAATGTATATCTAGATTTCAGTTCCAATTTACTCTGCTGTTTCTTTACATACCATGACCAGAAATAAACAAATATCAATGCTGCACAAACAAACGCCAATGCAATACGTCCAATGACGATTCTGGTATGCTGTTTTTTCTTACTTACGTTCATGCAGACTCCTTTCTAATTATGATATGCCATCGTGCTTTCATCTCATTAATCTTCTCGTTTCATATGCATTGCTTCTCTAATAATTCTACGATAATGCTTGTAACTCCACAAATAGTACATTGCTCCTGCACCAAGCAGGATTGTAAACAGGACAAATGCAGGATGAACTACTACCATCCATCCAGCTGCAACCTTGCGTGTCAGAATTGGCAGACCATATGCCAGTAATACGCTGGCTGCCATAATCATTCCATTATATGTGTTTCTTCTCTCATACAGTGATTTCACATGATCAAAGCAGAAGATTACAAGAACTTCTCCGATTGGACGTGCACAGGCTGTGACAATTCCAATCATAATACTGTGATAGATTGACACCTTGAATATACACAAAACAATTGTAAAATATATGAAATCTGTTACGATTTTATATATTAGTTTTCCCAAAAAATTCATATATGGACTAATCAGCATGACTCGAATCATCAAATAATCCCGATCTCCTACTGCAAGTAATGTATTATTGGCAATACTTCCGCTTATAATCGATATAATTACGAACATAGAAATCATCGTCAGCTCCTGATGGGAAGCAACCAACGGACATATATGACTAATCAAACGATATGGAATATACATAAATACTACCACATATACAAATTTTCTGATGAATTCAAAAAGCATTACGAATATCTGCCCTAGAATTCCAAGTGCTGTTCTCAGACGTGATTGTTCTTTATCAAAGATATCTTTATTCAGACGATCTTTGATTACTGGAATATTCATCAGCATTCTAAACACTTTATTCGTTCCTTCATGGAACTGAAGGATTTTCTCGGCAAACAGCCTTCTAAATAATTTCATTGTCTGCCTCCCCTAATATATCTAATACTGCTTCACGAATTTCTGGAATTTCCATGGTTTCCTTAGATACCAGGTTCAATTCTCCATTATTCAGCACGACTGCGTCATCTGAAATGCGCTGGGAAATATCCAGCAATCCTGTTGAAATAATAATAATATGGTCATCCTGCATGGTGCGCAGCACTTCCAAGAATTCATCAATATATGCATCACTGCAGTAATCAAACGGTTCATCGAACATAATAATATATGGTTTCTGAATCAGGAATGCAGCCAACTGCAGGCGCTTCTTATCCTCAAAAGTATAATCACAGATTAATTCATCTCTAGTATCCTCTGAAAAATGCACCTTATCTAGATAGTACTCCGGCTCCTTTGCCTTCTTATTCATATCACAAAGCATTTCTAGAAACTCATAGCCTGTAACATACATCGGAAGTACGCTCTGCTTTGCAGCATAAAACACTGCACTTTTTTCTTTGATTGTGATTTCTCCTGAATCAATAGATAAATCTCCACAGATGCACTCTAACAGTGTTGATCGCCCAGAGCCCTGTCCTCCCAATATTGAGTAAATCTGTCCTTTATTAAATATATATGTGACATCTGACAATACTTCTGTCTTGTTGTATGATTTCTTTACATGTTCCAGTTGAAGCATATTATCAACCATGCCTTTCTTTTTTCTACTTTCATACTTTCATAACTGTTCAGTATTTGACGTTGCAGCGCCATGACTTCGCCATGACTTTATGAATGCAAGCATTCAACAGACCTTTCTATATTCATGTCTGCATGGCTCTGAACATTTACACATTATATTACATATTCATACACTTTGTAAACCTTGTGTGTTTTTGATTGCATTTTTATGTATGTAATGATATAATTTTGAAACTGTTCTGAGACACTTATTACATCAATGGTCAAAGAACATTGGAACGCACTAAAAATTATAGAATTTAGAAATGGAGCATTATGAAAACATTAATAAAAAATAGCTGGAGAATTCTCTTTGGTCTATATGTCTTTATTTATCTTCCATGGTTCTTTTACCTGGAGAAAACAATCACACTGGATTCACCTAATATACATATCATTGATCTGCCAATCGACCATGTGATTCCTTTTTGCGAATATTTTATCATTCCTTATGTCCTGTGGTTCTTCTATATTGCAGCATCCTGTGTATATATGGTTCTGAAAGCTTCCAACAGTGAATTTTTAAAATTCGCATTATCGTTGATTGTCGGTATGTCCATTGCGCTGCTCATCTGCATGATTTATCCAAATGGATTGACCCTGCGACCAGATTATATTCCAGATAATTTCTGTGGCCGTATGATTTCAACCTTGTACTCAACAGATACATCCACCAATGTATTTCCAAGTATTCACGTATATAACTCATTGGCAGTTCATATTGCTTTGAATAAATGTGAATCATTAAAGAAATATAAGGTTGTTCGTTACAGTTCACTGGTTTTATGTATCTTGATTTGTATGTCCACTGTATTCTTAAAACAGCATTCTGTTCTTGATGTAATCGGTGGCTTTGCCCTTATGATGGTCATGTATCTACTCTGCTATGTAGTTGATTATAACAGATTATTCAAACGTTCGGAAAAAAAAATTGAAACTGCGTAATCTTCCAGAGAAATTGATTTTCTATAAGTTAAGAATCCCGCGGCTCACACTGAGCCGCGGGATTTTTCTGCAAATCATTATTTACAGATGTAATACTCTTTCTTTAATTTCCTGTGTACGTCCCTGGTTCCAGAACTGTGTTCCAATGTATCCACAAGTTCTTCTTGCAACGTTCATCTTATCCTGATCTCTGTTCTTGCACTGTGGGCATTCCCATATCAGCTTTCCATCATCATCAGTAATAATCTGAATCTGTCCAGTGTATCCACATACCTGACAATAATCACTCTTTGTATTCAGCTCTGCATACATAATATTATCATAGATATACTGCATTACTGAGATAACTGCTGGAATATTATTCTGCATATCTGGAACTTCTACATAACTGATTGCGCCACCTGGTGACAGTTCCTGGAACTGTGATTCGAACTTTAACTTCTCAAAGGCATCAATATTCTCTGTTACATGAACATGATAGCTGTTTGTAATATAATTCTTATCTGTAACGCCTGGAATCTTACCAAAACGCTTCTGTAAACACTTAGAGAATTTAAAGGTTGTTGACTCCAATGGTGTACCATATAAACTGAAATCAATATTCGTCTCTGCTGCCCATCTGTGACACGTATCTGTTAAATAATGCATCAACTTTAATGCAAACTCTGTTCCATTTGGATCTGTATGTGAAACACCCTTCATGTATCTTGTACATTCACAGAGACCTGCATAACCAAGTGAAATTGTTGAATATCCGCCGTAAAGCAGCTTATCAATTGTCTCACCCTTCTTCAATCTTGCCAATGCACCATTCTGCCAGAGAATTGGAGCCACATCAGAAGGAGTTCCCTTCAGACGATAATGTCTACACATTAATGCTCTCTTACAGAGTTCCAGTCTTTCATCGAGAATCTGCCAGAACTTATCCATATCCTTAGCCGATGAACATGCAACATCTACAAGGTTCAATGTTACAACTCCCTGATTGAAACGACCATAGAACTTAGGATTTCCATTCTCATCTTTATATACAGTCAGGAATGAACGACAGCCCATACATGGGAAACAACTTCCATCCTTTAATTCTTTCATCTTCTTTTCAGAGATATAATCAGGAACCATTCTCTTTGCTGTACATGCAGCAGCAAGCTTTGTTAATTCCCAATACTTAGAACCTTCTCTAATATTGTCTTCTTCCAGAACATAAATCAACTTAGGGAATGCTGGTGTAATATAAACTCCCTGCTCGTTCTTAACTCCCTGAATTCTCTGACGAAGAACTTCCTCAGCAACCAATGCAAGGTCTTCTCTTGTCTGTCCCTCTGGAACCTCATCAATATACATGAATACAGTTACAAACGGTGCCTGTCCATTGGTTGTCATCAATGTAATGACCTGATACTGAATCATCTGAACGCCACGCTTGATTTCATCACGCACACGAAGCTCTGCAACTTCTCTAATCTTCTCTTCACTGGCTTCAATACCAGTCTTTTCAAATTCTTCCTTTACCTGCTTAACAAACTTCTCACGGCTAATCTGCACAAATGGTGCAAGATGTGCCAATGAAATGCTCTGTCCACCGTACTGTGAGCTGGCGATCTGTGCAATTGCCTGTGTTGCAATATTACATGCCGTTGAAAAACTATGTGGCTTCTCAATCATTGTCTCACTGATGACGGTTCCATTCTGAAGCATATCCTCCAAATTCACAAGACAACAGTTATGCATATGCTGTGCAAAGTAATCAGCATCATGGAAGTGAATTAACCCCTGCTCATGTGCATCTACGATATCCGATGGAAGAAGCAGTCTTCTAGTAATATCCTTGCTGACCTCTCCTGCCATATAATCTCTCTGAACACTGTTCACTGTTGGATTTTTATTGGAATTCTCCTGTTTTACTTCTTCATTATTACACTCAAGAAGGCTTAAAATCTGCTCATCGGTTGAATTTGACTTACGAACCAAAGCTCTCTTATATCTATAAGTAATATACTTTCTTGCAACTGCAAATGCTCTCAGATTCATAATCTGATTCTCTACCAAATCCTGAATCTCTTCAACACTCAATGAACGATGCATTTCCTGACAAATGTTTTCTACATTCTGAGAAATCATCTGAATCTGTTCTTCCGAAAGTCTTTCATTATGAACAACTTCCTGATTCGCCTTCGCTACAGCAGCCATAATCTTGGCAATATCGAACGTTACTTCCGTTCTACTTCTCTTAATAATCTTCATAGAACTACCTCCTCCATAAAAAGCACCTATACCCAATCTATCTGAATCTTACATGATCAGCATAGAAAAACCTTGTTCTATATAAAATACGCATATCTGCGTACTCTACCGAACAAGGTAAATTCTACAACATATTGAGTGGTAAGTCAATAGTGAAACACTATATATAGATATTAATTAAAATATTAACAAGCTACTCTATCGTTTGTTCTTTCACTAAAATCGTAATCAAAGAGGCGAGCATTACTGCACATTCCACCTCATATTCTGCCCATTGTGAGGACTCCTTGCACCGATCCAGTGTCAGCAATCCTTTCACATGATTTCTGTCTCCTATCATACACTGTATCGTAGAGAACACTCTTCTCTGTCTCATAACAGAACAGAACTCTGGAGCATCATTATTATGATTCCCAACAAATCCGATTTCTACATAATCTTTCTCGCCAAGAAGATTCATAAATTCATCTGTAAAGACATATCCTGCATCATCACAATATTGAAGAATCTCTCCAATTGTCTGGACTCTACGTAGCTCTTCCCCAAGGAAAAGATTCAGGCTGTCCAAACGATATGCTGCTACCATATGCTCCATCAATGCTTTCACTGCACCTCTTGGATCTGTATTGAAGCGATACATAGTCTGTGACATCACACGCAACTCTCTCATCTCACGACCTGTTCCCGCAGTACTCTTATCCTTAGATACAGATTCCTCGTATGCCTTCTGATGCATCTCATCCCGAAAGAACACATATCGGTCTCTACCCTTTTCCTTCGCAATATATAGGCAGTAATCCGCTTTCTTGAATAGCTCCTCATAATCCGTTCCATTATCTGGGCTGATTGCCGCACCTATAGAACAGGTAATCATCAAATCATCAAAATCTCCGATGAACTCCCACTTAATCTGTGTTCTGATTGCACGAAGCATTCCTCTTAACAATTGATCATCATTGATTCCATTGAGAACAATCATGAATTCATCTCCACCGATTCTTCCAACAGTTCCATCTTCTCCAACGATTTCCTTCAGCTTCTCTCCAAAACGTTCCAGAACCTTATCTCCATATAAATGTCCATAAGTATCATTGACTGGCTTAAAATGATCCACATCAAGAATCACAAGTGTCACCTTATTATTCTGTTCCTCAGAAATCAGCTTCTTTGCATATTCTGTAATCGTCTTCTTATTATATACATGTGTCAGAGAATCAAAAGTCAGACCTTCTATCATCTCTACTGTACGCTTCTGTCCTTTGCCGGACTCCTCAGAAATTCTACCAATCACCATCTTCTCGTCATTCTCACCATGATAAAGAATTCCATTAAAACGAAGTGTCTCCTTCAGCTGATTTCTCGTTCGAATCCCTGTAGTCAACTTTGCCGAAAAGCTCTCTGAATATGCTTTGATCTCACCAATTAAAGAAATAAACTTTGGTATATCCTTCTCTGCAATATACTCGTTCTCCAGCATTTCCTTCTTCCACTGTTCAATATCCATTCTGAACATGATTTCTCTGGAATGAATCTCATATCGATAGATACAAATCACATTCGTGTCTCTATCATATACAAATGCATACTCCTCTGCAATTCCAAGTAACGCACGCATGCGCATTACATTCCGTCCAAGCTGGTCATTCACTCTGTATGCTTCTTCAATATCAACCATAACAATATTCACTGTGTCAGGCTGACAATTTCTGCTTTCTTTCTGCAGTACAATTAAATTATAACGATATTGTCCAGATGCATTCATAAAGCGAAAGATTCCGCTTTCCTTTTCTCCATGATATGAATCCAGTAACTGCTCCAACTGCTCCCGTTCATCTGGATGAACATATCCTGTAATATGATCGCATCTTGAGGTTCCAAAATAATCTGTAAATGCCTTATTCGTCACAAATGCTATGTGATTCTTATCCAATGCAGCCATTCTTCTGTCCAGAAAGCGCACTGATTCCCCATTATCACCACTGCATAATTCTAATTCCTTCTCCAAGTTGTTCACTCCTTCTATTATGCATCCCCATACATAATCAAGCTACTATAATTATACTTCAACCCTTCACATAAGACAAGGATAAACTTGTTATAAATTTCGCAATAAAATTTCTATAAACCTGAAAAATTCACTCTTCTGGTTCTCTTGTCCAACTGCAAGTAAAATAGATAACCTGAAACTCCTGTGCTAGCATCTCCACCGCTTTCTTGGCTCGTCCAAGCATCTCGTCATCCAGGTTTACAAATGGATCATCCAGGATAATAAATGGTTTCTCCCTCGTAAAAAGAGACTCCGTCAAAGCCAGCCGTTGGCACAATCGAATTACGTCCCGATAGCCCTGACTGTAGAAATCCATTTCCCGGATAATACCATTCTCTTCAATTCCTGCCCGAAATTCCACATCCAGTGTCAACCTCTCCGCAAACTGGCTGTCAAACATGCGCATATATGCACCAAAATACTGCCTGATACCGTGAAGATATCCTGCCATCATCTCGTCATGAGCCTGTTCCAGAATCGACTTCGTCTGACTAATCAGCTGCATCTTCTCTCTCGCCTGCATATACTGCTCCACCAGTGAAGCTTCCCTTAGTTCCAGCTGATAGATTTCACTGCCAAGCTTATCTCTCTCCCTGCGGTATGTATCCTGTGCATACTGCTGTTCCTTCTGTCTGAGCTGCGCCAGCGCACTCCGATAATCATGCTCTTTTTCTGACAAATGTGCGTACTCCATTCGAAGCTGATTCAGCTGTACTAACTGCTCACCATATTTTTCAATGCATTCTGATGTACTGATATCTGACAAATGTTTTGTAAATCCAAAGTCATCCAGAAAACTCTCCACTTGCTGAAGTTTCCGCCGAATCTCGTTTGACTGCGATTTCATCTTCTGTTCTATTCTTATATTTCCTTTGTTCACCGCCTGATTTTTTCCATTGTTGTCATTCTCATCCTCATAAGAATTTGAATGATTACCGTATTTCCTGCCATCAAACTGCTTTCTCTTCAAGGAGATATAAAACCCAGCTGTCACAGCTGCTGCCACGCCTGTCAATGTTGCAACGCTTCCTTTTCCCAAGGCAAGACAGCCCACTGTAATAACAACCCAAATCAACAGCATGATTCCTATGACAAATGTAACTGTTTTATGCCTGTCACCACTTCCCTCTCCATTCTGTCCCGCTTGTATACTGCCGACATTCTCCTGTTTATTATGGCTATTCTGTTCCACTTGTTTGATTAAATTCTGTCTAGCATCCTCAAGCGTTCTGCACTGTTTCAGTAAATCCCTATTCTGCTGGATTTCTTCCTGTTCCGGTACTCCTGCACTAAAAAAATCATCCAACTTCTCCAAACGCTCTATCTGGTCAGCTGAAAGCTTCCACTGCGGATATGCTTCTACTGTCGGAGGTGTAGTCACCATCGCAAGTGCATCATATTGAGACTTTTTCTGTATATGAAGTGCTCGTACTTCCTCCAACTCCTGCCAGATATGAGGTTTCCCATTCTTTCCATACTTCTTATAGGCATTATTCAGGATCTCCACTGCCTTCTCATAATGATTTAAGTCCTCTGCCTCAATAGGCATATCTCCAATTCTTGCACTTAAGCTATCATTGAATGAAACTCGTAGATTATTGTTCGCAATATAGATACTGGATGTAAAGCCTGCACGGTCAATTCCGAACAATTCATCCCCAATATCTTTGGTGAAATCCTCTGAAATCAGTCCCGTGGTCTCATCTAACAAACGAAATGTATCCTGACTATCCCGATCTGCAAAGGTTCTTTCTATACGGTAGCTTCTTCCATTGGTTTCAAATATCAGATAACCGCCCCATAATCCTCCCTGCCATGGCTTATACTTCTTTCGTTCAGCATCATCTAATGCTTTCTTTGTTCTTGTGGCTGGCATTCCATAAAACATCGCCCGAATAAATGCTGCAAGAGTCGTCTTTCCACTTCCATTCCCCTCGCAGATAATGTTCAGTCCCTTCTGCGCACCATAAGAATATTGATGAAGCTTTCCAAAATTCTCGACATAACATTCTATAATATGCATTAGAAAGTCTCCTCTCCCAATAATGCTGCAATCCCCAATTCCATCATCTTTCTCTGGTCTGACTCTGAATACTCGGATGCAAGTACCTTACGAATAAATGCTCCTTTCAGGGAGATATCATTCTCATAATCATCCACATCAATCTCTGACTTCAACTCATCATCCTTAATAGCGAACATAAAAAAACGATTTTCATAATACTTCTTTAGATATTCCCTATTTACATGAAATTCTATGGAAACATGTCCTATGAGCTTTATCCGCACCATGTCACACTTCCGTGCACCACTTTGAATCAGCGCTTCATCAATTGCCTGAACTAAATCCTGCATCTGATTTATTCCATCCATACGAACTTCACATTCCATAACATGCCTAGATGCGAACGGTATAAACTGTGGTCGTAACTTTCTTCCTGTTTTCCCTATTTCTAAGAGAACAAAGCCCTTATCCCCCGTTTCGTCAAATCCACGCCCTTCCAGACAGCCACTATAACAAGCGACCCCTCTTTCATCAATTGCAGTGCTTCTAAATGTATGCAAATGTCCTAATGCAAGATAATCAATATTCCTGCCTGCAAATGCTTTCACATCCGGTTCTCCATGCATCATCACAATATTCGTTCGTCCAGCCGCCAAGTTCACCTGTTCTGGCGCAGCTGCTGCCAGCACTGTTACCTCTTCCAGATCAAAACTCTGTCCTTCTTCCAGAAAATGCAAGTTATCAGGGCACTTTGCCAACTGGCTCATAAAGGTTCTCTCGTCGTGATTCCCCTCTATATATACATATTGAATTCTTTGATTGTGTGCAATACAGGACATGACCTGCTGTCTGGTATTCTCCGTCACGAATTCCGTATCAAAAAGGTCTCCTGCTATGAGAATCATATTCACATCATGTTCTGCTGCATATTCATTCATTCTAATAAATGTAATCAACAGTTCATGTCTTCTTGAAACTGCCCTTTCCTGATCCATATTCGAAGTCATTGCTGAATCCAAATGAATATCTGCACAATGTAATATCTTCATATCCGGCTCCTTATTCTATCTTTCTTCTAATCTGTTCCTCACATCTCTTTTATTAACAAAATATTATTTATTATATCTTAAAAGCCAATAATCTGCATTAAAATATCCACAAACTCTCACATAAAATTCTATGATATACACATGTTATCACAGAACGCATGTTCGATATATAGTCCTTTAGTACTTATACTTTATATAGTGTTGCACAGGAAAAATAAAAGTGCTAAAATACAATATATTGTTAGTTCGTGATGCACGAAACACAAAGTATGAGGTAGAGAATCAAAGGAGGATTAGAAAGAATGGATCGCGTAAAGTACACAAAGGTTGAGGTTTATCATGGAAACAGTGCAAAGAAATTCCCAGTTTACGAGATTTACCTTGATGGAGTCATCGTTACGAAAGTATCATCAGAAGCAGAAGCTGAGGAAATGGTTTCTCGCTGGCAGGAAATCTATAAATAAATTTGTGTTTAACAAAACCCCGCGGTTAAAACCGCGGGGTTTCTTGTACAATTCCTGATTTAGATATTTTTCACCAGCTTTTTAAGGCATTCCTGATCACTGATGACCTTGATATGGTCATCCTTATGAAACTGATAATCTGCTGATGGCATAATAATTGTCTCTCCATCAGAAACAATCCCAATGATATTCACATTATACATTGCTCTTACATTCACTTCTTTGATAGACTTTCCAATCCATTCCGCACGAATTGGCACTTCATAGATGGAATACTCGTCTGTCAGCTCCACAAAATCAAACACATGATCTGCACTGCATTTCATTGCAAGATTATATGCAATATCTCGATCTGGATAGATAACTTCATCTGCTCCATTCTTTAAAAGGAACTTTGCCTGAATATCTCTGCTGGCAGTACTAATTACATATTTACCACCCATTTCCTTTACAAGGCTGGTAACCTCCAAACTATTCTGGAAATTCTCCGCAATACATACAATAATCAGATCAAAATTCGAAATACCAAGTCCCTTTAATACATCTGGATTCGTGCAGTCGCCAACTCTTGCACTGGTCACCTGAGAAAACAAATCTCTGATATGATCTTCATTATTATCTACGATCATAACCTCATTCTTCATAGAAATCAGCTTATTACATAGATGATGTCCGAATTTTCCTGTTCCGATAATTAAAATTGATTTCACGTTTCTTTCCTCCGCATCTCTATATTA
Source organism: Lachnospira sp. (assembly GCA_028693195.1). GTDB lineage: Bacteria > Bacillota > Clostridia > Lachnospirales > Lachnospiraceae > Lachnospira. Next base: position 2,385 of record JAQUVV010000053.1, on the reverse strand, counting down.
TTCTTTTCAACATATACTTTTCAATCACTGAATACTAACCAGTATACTGTCTAGATGTAACCTGCACAGCTTTATTCATTATATGATAACAGTCATTTCTCACTAACCCACATTAATATTCTCTACTGGATAGCGAACTGCTGCTGCCTTCTTTCTATGAGCAAACGACAATGCAAATGTCATACTTCCTATTCGTCCAAGATACATTAAGAATATGATAACCAGTTTAGATATCGGCAATAAGTCTCTGGTAATTCCTGCCGATAATCCTACCGTACCGATAGCAGATACCACTTCCAGCATCAGATCATCAAGTTGGAACAACTGAACACTACTAATAATCAACATTGCCACAACCGATAGGAACAGATTCAAACAGAACACCATACTGGCCTTCTTTATATCATCATCAGCGATTCTTCTTCCCAATATGTTACATCCCGATTGATTGCGGATATTGGACCATATATAGAAAATCATAACAACAATGGTTGTCGTCTTAATACCACCTGCTGTAGATCCCGGACTTCCTCCGATGAACATCAATATTCCAGTCAGTAGTTTGCTTGCCTGAGTCATCTCCCCAAGATCAAGTGTATTAAATCCTGCTGTTCTTGTTGTAACTGATGCAAACAAAGATGTAAGAATGGTATTCTTGACTGACATTCCTTCCATGAGATTTCCATGTTCAAATATACCAAAGAGTATCGCCCCACCAAAAATAAGCGTCATTGAGGTAAGCAGTACAATCTTTGTATGAAGACTATATTTTTTAAAGTGCCATTTATTATGATATAAATCTTCCCACACAATAAAACCTAATCCACCAATGGTAATCAGTGCCATAATCACAACATTTACTACGATATCATCATACCAATTCACTAATGAAGAGTATTGACCATACTGCCCCATCAAGTCAAATCCCGCATTACAGAATGCAGAAATCGAATGGAAGATTCCGAAATAAATGCCTTTCCCCCATCCAAATACCGGAATAAACCGAATGGAAAGAAGAATTGCCCCCACTCCTTCAAACATTAATGTTGACAACAGGATATTTCTTACCAGCTTTACAACACCAGCAAGACGCATGGCACTGACACTTTCCTGAATCAAATCTCTCTTGGCCAGTCCGATTTTTCTCTTTAGGAAAAATGCGAACAGTACGCCCATGGAAACAAACCCAAGACCACCAATCTGAATCATAATCAGAATGATAATCTGTCCAAATGTAGTCCAATAAGTAAATGTATCTACGACCACTAATCCTGTTACGCAAGAAGCACTTGCCGCTGTAAACAGGGAACTTCCAAAAGATGTCCACTGTCCAGACCTACTGGATATAGGAAGCATCAATAGCAATGCTCCTACCATAATCATCACAAAAAATCCTAACGCAATCGTCTGTGCATGTGACATCTTTTTATTTCTTAATTTATTCAGTAACATGATTAAACACCTCATTTTTGTCTGTACTTAACTGTCCCGGTATCCATTCCTAACCATTCCACCTGTGCGATATGTAAATCCGACTTTCTATAACATCTTCTTCCGTTTCAATATCCATAGCGTGATTCCGCAAAGAAGCAGTGTGATGCCACAGATAATTCCAAAACCAAATGGAGTGGTTGACAACGGCATCCATTCCGCTGCTACATTCATTCCATAGATTCCAGAAATAATCGTCGGAATCGCCATAACAATTGTAATGGAAGTCAGGATTTTCATAACATTATTCAATCGGTTATCAATGACTGAGGATAACAATTCTCTAGTACCATCAATAATATCTCTGTAAATCCCTGTCATCTCGATGGCCTGCTGATATTCGACCGATACATCCTCTAGCAGTTCCATATCTTCCGGATACTGCTCTAGTCTCTTGTATCGTCTCAAACGTTCCAACACAATACTGTTGGCTCGTAGAGATGTTGCAAAGTAAACCAGTGTTGATTCTAATTCATGAAGTTCAATCAAATCCACATCGTGGGTCTCTCCCCCAATGCGTTCTTCTATCTCAATACGCTTCTTATCAATCCCGCGCAGATATGCCTGATACAATATCGCAGAACGATAAAGGAGCTGGTATATAAACCGCATTTTTTTCTTTGTACTAAATTCGCGCACTTTATTTCTAGCAAAGTAATGAAGGACTGGCGTGTCCTCCTTACAGATTGTGATAATTACATTACTCTTTAATATAATACCTAAGGGAATTGTTGTATACATCTTCTTCTCGTGACGAACCTCCGGTGATGGAATATCCACCAGAATCAATGTATATCCGTCTTCCAGGCTAATACGTGAGCTTTCTTCTTCATCCAATGCCGTTGCAAGATCCCCCGTATCCAGTTCATAGCTTTCTGCAACCTGTGCAAGTTC
>JAQUVV010000052.1 GCA_028693195.1 Lachnospira sp. | reverse complement strand
TAGCATCACATGAGGAATCCAATCAAAAGATATTCTTTGATGGACAAGTGTATGATGCATTCAGTCTTATGGCGGAGTTAGTGAAGAAAGCGGAAAAATCAATCATACTGATTGATGGATATGTGGATCTGACCACACTTAATATACTTGCAAAGAAGAACGTAGATGTGAATGTAGAGGTTTATACCTTACCGAATGCTAAGCTAACAAAGCAAGATATCACAGTATTTAATACACAGTATCCGAGCTTAGAGGCAAAACATACGACTGTATTTCATGATAGGTTTTTTATTATTGATGAAAGCAAAGGATATCATCTTGGCGCATCCATGAAAGATGCAGGAAAGAAATGTTTTGGAATTAATCGAATTGAGAATTTGCAAATGATCAAGGATTTGATCGATAAAGCAAAATCCATGGGAAAGGAATTATAGCTTTTTAAATTTAAGGGAGTTAAGAAAGGAAGGATGATTTTATGAAGAAAAAGATAAAGTGCTGATTTAAAAAATAGGGAACTTTTTATGTAATATACACTTAAAAAGTTCCCTAACTGATTAAAAGTGTATATATTATTTCTATAGCGTGCATGTCTACATATAAAATAATAGATGCTTCCCAATACTATCATTGATAATCAAATGAAATATGATTCACGAGCACATCGAATGTTTTTATAAACAAGACTGGGTAAAGCAAAGAATATCATAGGAGATACTTTAAAAGAAATAAAGTATCTCCTAAAAATTTTACTTGCAATATTATATGACATATAGTATTATACAATCATATTATATAGCATATAGTATTATATAGATAAATAGCAGGAGGATAAAATATGGTATTTCAGTTAGGTTCCGCATTACTGGATGCCTGCGTTCTTGCAGTCCTAGATCAGGGTGATACCTATGGATATGTACTGACTCAGAGAGTTAAAGAGGTTGTTGATATTTCAGAATCGACATTATATCCAGTATTGCGAAGACTGCAGAAGGATGAGGCATTGACCACGTACGACCAGCCGTTTTCAGGTAGAAATCGAAGATACTATCAGATTACACAGGCAGGAAGAGACAGACTACAGATGTATCGGACGGAGTGGAGCAGTTACAAACAGAGTATTGATCATATATTGTTAGAGAAAGTAGAGAAAGTGGAGAGAGTAGAGAAAGTAGAGGGAGGAAGTAAGGATGACGAAAACTGAGTATTTAAAGGCATTGCAGAGAAATCTGAAAAATGTACCTTCGGATGAAGTGTACAACATTATGGAATTCTACCGCGAGTATTTCGAAGAAGCTGGCGAGGAGAATGAAGCTAAGGTCATGGAGGAATTAGGAAGTCCGGAATCCCTGGCAATTAAGGCATCTGCGAATTATGTGATACAGGATATGGAAGAGCGAGACCAGACAGAGAGTTCAAAAAAGAAACCATTTTCAAACCTATGGGTAATTGTTCTGGCAATCTGTGGCTCTCCGGTATGGTTCCCATTAGTGATCGCAGGAGCAGCAGTGTTGTTTGCAGTGATTGTTACGATTGGGGCAGTATTGTTCGCATTTGGAGTGAGCAGTGCAGCAGCAACAATCGGTGGAGTTGTCATGGTATTGTTCGGAATTGCAACATTAGTGGTAAATGTTCCAACGGGATTGTTCGCAATTGGTTCAGGATTGCTTGGCGCAGGTGTAGGAATATTCTTGTGTATTGCAGCAGTATATGTGTTCAAGGGATGCAGAAAGTTGATTCTTGCCATTGCTAAGAAACGGATTAACAAAAAGAAGATGGCAGCATAAGAGATTGGCACACATAAAATGTATATAGGGAATGGAGGGAAAGAGTGAAAAATCTTATATTATAATTTTTCACTCTGCAAGTTTGAGCTGCGCACAAACTTGAGCCATCATGTGAGCTTGCTCACATTGGGCTCTCTAAAAAACAGTCGCAGCATGGAGGCTAAATATGAAGAAAGTAACAAAGATTTGGATGATCATTGCTGGTGCAGCAATTGGTATAGGCGCAATATTGATGATTGTTGCATCAACCATTGGTGGTGTGACAGGTGTTTATCTGGATTCGGACTGGAAGATTCGAACCATTCGTCCAGAAGATTCAGAAACCTATGATTCAGAACCGATGAAGGATATTAAGGAAATTGCAGTAAATTTACATGATGATAATATTGTGATTAGAGAATCAGGGGATGAATATTTTCATGTTCATGTAGATAGTACATTTGGAGGTAGATCTGATGTATCGGAAGAGAATGGAAAGCTTAGCGTGGAGCAGAATTCATACAAAGGATTTGTGTCAATTGATTTTACATTCCGTCCATGGAGTCGTCAGGATGAAGTAATCGTCTATGTTCCAAGAAATGCGGATTTAAAGGAATTGAAATTAAAGACCAGCGATGGAAATATTACATTGGAAGCAGCGATGACTTCTCAGAAGACAGAAGTTGTGACAAGTAGCGGAAACATTTCAGTTATGGATTTGAAGTCCAATGATACAACAATCCAGTCTAGTGATGGAAATATTGTGAGCAATGGAGCATTTGTCAATAGCACCAGTATAAAGACTTCTTCAGGAAATATCACCGCAACAGGGTCCTATCAAGGACAGGTGAAGTTAAAGACTTCTGATGGAAATGTCGGTATGACCATATCTGAGAAGAGAGCAGACAGCAGTATTCAGGCAAAGACCAGCGATGGCACTGTCCGCATCAATAACAGCAAAGTTGGCAATGATTTCGAGGAGAAGAACGCTAGTAAGAATTCTTATGAACTCAAGACCAGCAGCGGAAATGTAACGATTGAGATGAACTAGTTTAACTAGATATCAGTGAGACAGCACATTCGTATATCGTAAAATAAGTAACGACCATCGGAAAAATTAGAAGAGTGGATGTGGCAGTTAATTAAGAAACGATGTACGAATGTGCTGACATAAGAGACATATTAGGATAGTATTTTTCCACCAGCAGGACACAATCGAATACTTCCACTTGTGAGCTGTATGTCTTTCATCTGACGTATTGGGAGATTTCGCAGGGCATTAATGATGTGCGCCTGTGTGAGCAATTCACCTGAAGAAATTGGAAACCATTGGATATCACCTGTGCAGTGATATCCTTTTTTGATTGTCATGGACTGGGGATAGAGAATGGGCTGGCTCAAGGCAGGACCAGGTTTTCCAACATTGGGAATATATCGCCAGCCAAATGCATTCAGGGCTTGCGTTTCTTGATTCAGCGCTCTGATTTCAGAGGAGGTTAGGGCACTGTTAGCATTTGCACATACTTTTAAATATGTTTTTCCTTCAAAGCTGACCGCACCATAGTGGTTACCCTCATAGGTACGAAGGTTTTCAATATCAGCGGGAATCTTTGGCATACCAGATTCTTCTCGTCCTCCATAGATTGGAATGGTGTTATCTTCCCAGATTACAAGAATGAAGTTTCCTTGAATGCAGTCTTTTTTTTCGTGAAATATGGCTGGAACCGTTAGCTGCACGACATTGTACTGGGAACCATTAAGAAAGGAAACTCCATGGAATTCGCAGTAACTTAAAGTGATTTCTGGGCGGAGCAGTTCAAATACCTCTGGAATATAGGAGCAGAGAAGACGCTCGTCGGTTACATAGGTGAATTGCAGCTGCAACGTGTTCGAAATAGTTGAGCAGGCAGTTGAATCATATGGGGAACCGCCAAAGTATGGCGGCATCGAATATACTTTATTTGGATCAAAATGAAACATCGGGTTCCTCCTACAATAAGAATTAGTTATATACAACAGTTTTTCCATTAGCCAAATGAAATTCTATGGTGTAAAGTAAATCACTTTCTTGTGTTTCCACAACATTTTGCACATGAAAGCGATCATCGAGCTTGGAAAAACCTACGGGAATATATAGTGTGAATGGCAGAGGGGAAGCACTTTGTTTCAACGCCAGAAAATAATTCTGAAGTGAATCTGATTGCGATGACTTCTGATTGATGCTTCCAGTATATGCCCCTTGATTACTGATCTTATCGCTGTATTGAAAGGCAATTCCATAAAGCGAGGTAAGTGTGACTGCCTGAGATGTAGTACTGCCATACAGCATGTTGAAGATGACAAGCTGTTGTACAGTCGCATAGCAAGGCCAGTTTCCTTTTCCATAGGTGTTTCCAGGCAAATTCGGGTCAGGGATTTCTGTTTCCTGTTGGGAGTATAAATAGGCCGCATACAGTTCTGACAGCAGATATTTTTCTTTGAGAAAATCATGTCCCAGAGGATTATTCTTTTTATCTGCGAATCTCACATACATGGCAGCTTGGTCGTACATAGACTTCAGATACTGGTCAGGCTGTGTGTACATGGAATAGATGGCTTGTGATAATAGACCGAACTGGGCATTTTCATAGCCACGGCCCTTCTCATTATAATCGATGATGCCGTCATGATTGCTGTCAAAGTAATGCATGATTTTATCGTATAAGCGCATCTGTGAATGTGAAATATTCGAAATCTGCTGGTTGGCATGGGGTCTATCTGCTTTCGGAGCAGGGGAGGATTTACATAGACAGTCATTGGCTTTCGCGTAGCTGAGCAGGGTGGCCTGCAGGTCATGGAGAATGGTGTTGGTATTATAGAAAAGTGTATTGGTCATCATCTCCTGCAAATGTGTTTTCTGTACAGAGACTAAGTGCCCCTGGGAGGAAGCCAGCGTGCATCCAGTGGTAAAATCTTGACCTTTTATATGGTAATTACAGCAGCCAATTCCACGTTTTTCAGCCTGCTGATAGAGGTCATAGCGCAGCAAAGGGGAATCAAAGCCTTGCCAGCAGGTTGTCAGTTTATGATTCTTGATGATGACAACGGGAACTTTCTGAAGAAATTCAGGTTGAGAATCACATTTTCGGATAGATTTGCTGATATCGCAATCTGCATATTTCGCAGTGCACAGAGCCATCTCGCGAGAGACCGTTTTGAAGCAGTAGCGCGCGCAGAAGTAATCCAGTGCGACACAGTCTTCTGAAATCCAGAGGTAACCCTCAGGAGAGGTCTGGGAAAGATTTCCGTGGTCGTGATTTAAGATCAGTGGGTGGATACAGTCACAGATATGCAGCATGGGAACGCCTTGGGACTGAACAGCTTTGATAATATCCAGCTCTGTTCCATTGAAGCCTTTGGTATGATGAATAATATAATTTCCAGAAGCATCTAGCTTCGGTAAATGCGTCGTTTCGTCCATCTCCATCACATTTGGGGAATGAGGAAGCTTTGCTTTCAGATTTGGAGTGGAGCTGTCTGGAGAAGCGTAGCGCCATCGTGTGTCAGTGGTCTTGTCAGAGACAGCACATAGACTAGGATAAAGCCCGATGCCAATATTTTTGATGGCATTGGTGATTAAATCCTGTCCGTGCATTTTTAATTTCGGAAGATTGATGAGTATGCAGCCGGGATATTGCTGCATATCCGCAGGGGCATCAGGACTGCCACCGACAATAACCTTGTGAAGCATGATATGTGAGAAATTCTGACCGCCAGGAACAGGAATGCTTCGGCCTCGAGAGGGATGACTCTGGAGGTTATTGATGTCATATACCATTAGCTTGGTAGGAGCCGCACCGGGAGGAAGATAGGTTCCACTGCAGCTTTCTTCAAAACCATTCATGGGATTGTCGTAGGGGTTGTTTCGCCGATGAAGAGATAGATATTGGCGGACAAAGTAAAATCCCCAGCCACCATATAGGCTGTGATCATGTCCTTCAAATATTGCTTCTGTGGAAATGTGTTCTTTCAAGTCCTGACTGTAAGAAATGGCAAGGGTAGATGCCATGGTGGAACCCTCTGCGAGTGCCATGGAGGCATAGTTGATATCACAACAGTCATGAAACCAGCGCATAACAGCAGCGGTGACGGCCCACTCGGTACAGATATTTACCTGTTCAACAGACCCATGAGTCATAGGATCAATTGTTAGTGGGGCAACAATGTTGGGCTTGAAGACCAGCTTCTTGCCACGGGACAGATGCTCATGAAGCCTTTTTATAAAACAACCGTCTTTTGTGATTGGAATCATAGCTTGCACCAGTCCATCGTAGAGGTAATTAATCTGGTGAGTAGTTTTATCCCAGGAAGTAGAATCCTGTTGATTTAGATATTGCTGTAATAATGAGGATATGGTTAAATATGTTCGTTTGGGATTCAGTCGGACACCGCTAATAAGGGAGCCATGCTGATCCAGACAGGTGAGATTCATATTCATATTGCGATTCGCATTTCAAGGGTTCGCTAAGTATTACTATTAATATATGCAGAGATGCTTGAAGTCGATTCTGAAATTATAAAAAAGATATTGACAGAGACTGGAATAAATGCTAGTTTGATACATACATTTTAGACATCAATATAGATTGGCACCTGGCATAGAAAATGTCTGGTGCTGTTATTAATTTATACGAGAAAATTGCATTTCCTATAAATTAATAACACTGCGTGAGCATCGCAGTGAAGCGGATAATGAAGTTATTACTATGCTAGAATATTCTAAAAAATACAGTCACAGAATGAGGTGGATTATGACAAAAGACATGACAAAGGGTTCTCCCATTAAATTGATTATACAATTCGCATTGCCAATGCTGTTTGGAATGCTGTTCCAGCAGTTCTACAATCTGGTGGATACGATGATTGTTGGAAAGACACTTGGTGTCGATGCGCTGGCAGGTGTGGGGGCAACGGGAAGTATTAACTTTATGATTATCGGATTTTGCATGGGAATCTGTAGTGGATTTGCAATTCCGGTGGCACAGCAGTTCGGCGCGCGAAGATACTCAGAACTACGCAAATATGTTTATAATAGCTTTTATGTGGGGGCTGTATTTGCAGCAATTGTCACGATTGTATCGGTGGTGTTATGTAACCAGATTCTGACATGGATGAGAACAGATGTAACGCTGTTTTCCTATTCATATAATTATATAGTCGTAATCTTTATTGGAATACCAACAGTGTTCCTCTATAATCTGGCATCGGGAATCATTCGTTCACTGGGAGATAGCAAAACACCTGTTGTATTTCTTGTGATTTCGGCAACAATGAATATTGGACTGGATTTCTTATGTATTCTTGTATTCAAGATGGGGGTCGCAGGAGCAGGCTGGGCGACCAATCTGTCCCAGCTGATTGCAGGTGTGGCATGCTTTATCTATATGAAGAAGAAATATTCTGTCCTAAAGAGTGAAAGTGTATGGGAGAAGAAGCAGGAGCGCCGTCCAAGCAGACGACACATGCTGTTCTTAAGCTCCATCGGGGTACCCATGGGACTTCAGTATTCTATTACAGCTATTGGAAGTGTGATTCTTCAGGCAGCAGTCAATGGATTAGGACCAGTTTATGTGGCTTCTATGACGGCAGGATCGAAGCTGTTCAACTTCACTTGCTGTCCATTCGATGCATTGGGATCAACCATGGCAACATACGGTGGACAGAATGTAGGAGCGGGAAAGATGGATCGTCTAGGTAAAGGAATTCGTGCAGCTGGAATCATTGGATGCATATACAGTGTCATTGCGCTGGTGGTACTGCATTTTACGACAGATACACTGTCATTGCTGTTCGTGGATGCGGCGCAGACAGAAATTATTCACTATACGCATCAGTTCATTATGGCAAGTGCTCTGTTCTACATTCCACTTGTTTTTGTAAATGTTGTGAGATTCTGTATTCAAGGTATGGGATTTTCTGTATTTGCAATTCTGGCAGGTGTATTCGAGATGGTGGCAAGAACCTTCGCAGCATTGGCACTCATTCCGTCTTTGGGTTACACAGGAGCATGCTTTGCCAATCCACTGGCTTGGATTGCCGCAGATCTATTCCTGTTCCCTGCCTTCATCTATTGCAGGAATAAGCTGAAACACTATGGAAGCAAAGCAGAAGCGGGGCAGTAATTGGCACTTTTCATTCTTGTATTGGAATGATATACTTTGATATAGGGATTAATTTAGGGATTAGAAAGTATCATATAAGTTTTGATGAGTACCTTCTGGCACCAGAATTTCAATGGGATAGAGTTTATGAATGGAAAAGGGGAATTATCATGTATCAGATTAAGTTAGCAGACACAGACAATCGAAAGATTGCCGAGCAGAAGGATAATATTACAATATATGAATATCATCATGATATGAGCGTTGACCCAGGAGCAGCAGTTTCTGCTTATTATGCAGCTCAGATGAATGTGAGAAAGCGTCAGGCACTGTTTGCGTTAGATAGCAGTCATGGAGTAGTTTGCCAGGCGGGGGCTATGCAGTGGATTGCTGGAAAGGTCGAAGCAGGAACCAATGTGAACAGCGTTGGAAACTTTGCTAAGAAGTTGTTAGGTGCTAGTGTCACAGGAGAGTCTGTTGTAAAACCATTATATACAGGAGAAGGACAGCTGATGCTGGAGCCGACCTATAAGCATCTGTTGATTGAAGGTGTCAGTGAGTGGAGTGGAATGGTCATTGATGATGGATTATTTCTTGCCTGCCAGTCTACGGTGAATCTGGATACGGTATCTAGAAAGAATGTATCTTCTGCTCTTGCAGGAGGGGAAGGTCTGTTTAATACTTGCCTGACTGGAGAAGGATTGGTCGTGTTAGAATCTCGATATCCAAGAGAAGAGTTGGTAGAGGTTGTACTGGAGGATGATGAGCTGAAGGTGGATGGCAACTTTGCAGTATGCTGGAGTGCAAGCTTAAGTTTTACAGTAGAGCGTTCCGCAAAGAATCTTATTGGTTCAGCAGCCAGCGGAGAAGGTCTGGTAAATGTGTATAGAGGCACAGGGCGTGTTCTGATGGCACCGTTGTAAGTGTAGAGATTTATATATGATAGCACTACTTTAAAAAAGCACCTTTTGACACCTGAATCTACATGATAGAACATATACAGGTTTGATTCTAAAATTCAAGATAAGAACGGAGAACAAGATACAATGACAGAAAACATTTTCAATGAGACCCAGTCCCAGAGCCGGCAGATTCTAAAAAAGGTCTTCGGTTACGACAGCTTTAGAGAAGGGCAGGAGGAAATCGTTGAAAGTATATTAAATAGAAGAGATGTGCTGGGAATCATGCCAACAGGGGCGGGAAAGTCTATCTGTTATCAGGTTCCAGCGCTGATGCTAAAGGGGATTACTATTGTTGTATCCCCTTTAATTTCGTTAATGTTAGATCAGGTGAAAGCTTTGAATGAGGCAGGTGTCCATGCGGCTTATATTAACAGTGCACTGACAGAGGCACAGGTGAGTAAGGCGCTGTATAACGCCATGTGTGGACAGTACAAGATTATCTATGTGGCGCCAGAGCGGTTAGAGACCAACCGTTTTCTGGAATTCGTTATGAATGCAGATATCTCCATGATTACGGTGGATGAGGCACATTGTATCTCCCAGTGGGGGCAGGATTTCAGACCAAGCTACTTAAAGATTGTGAATCTCATCAAGAGGTTGCCAAAGCGTCCAATTGTCAGTGCATTTACTGCAACAGCGACCATAACGGTCAAGGAGGATATTGCCTGTATTCTGGGGTTGGAAAATCCGAAGATTCTAGTAACTGGATTTGACCGAAAAAATCTTTATTTTGAGGTGCGTCATTCCAGTACAAAGGACGCTGATGTGGAGGAATATCTTAGAGAGCATCCGGGAGACAGTGGAATTATCTACTGCTCTACGAGAAAAAATGTGGATAATACATATCTTTCTTTAAAAAAATGTGGATATCCAGTCACAAGATACCATGCGGGATTAAGCAATGAAGAGCGAAAGGTGAATCAGGAAGACTTTATCTATGACCGAAAACCAATTATAATCGCAACCAATGCATTTGGTATGGGAATTGACAAGTCCAATGTGCGCTACGTCATTCATTACAATATGCCCCAGTGCATCGAGAACTATTATCAGGAGGCGGGAAGAGCTGGTAGAGACGGTGAACCTGCGGAATGCATTCTGCTTTACTCGGCGCAGGATGTGGTCATCAACGAATTCTTACTGGACAAGAAGGGCGAGAATACCGAGTTTACCGATGATGAGATGGAACTCATTCGTGAGAATGACATGAGACGGCTTAACAAGATGCGTTATTATTGCACAACAAAAAGTTGTCTTAGAGAATATATGCTCAATTACTTTGGGGAGTATAGTCATCATGATGACTGCGGGAATTGCAGCAACTGTACAGCAGTCTACGAAGATCGTGATGTGACGGATATTTCTAGAAAAATCATTGCTTGCGTTGGCGAATGTAGAGGTCGTTATGGTGCAAATGTAATTGCAGGCACACTGCATGGTGATCGAAATGCCAAGCTGCGTTCTTATCATGTAGATACCTTGAATAGTTTTGAAACCTGTAAGGATGTGAATCTTGCGCTGATTAAAAGTACTATTGAGGAACTGATTCTGAGTGGATATGTAACAGAATCGCAGGATATGTATCGATTGATTCATCTGGATTCGTCTGCGGAGGATATTGCAGAGGGAAATACCAGAGTTATTATGAAATGGTCACCGCATAAGGAGAAGGCAAAGACAGTCAAGGTTCGTGCTGCAAAGAAGAAGCCGGGAACGGTGACAAGTCTAGATGCAGAAGGAATGGTATTGTTCGAGAAGCTGCGACAGCTCCGCCTTGAAATTGCCAGAGAGGAAAATATGCCTCCATACATTATATTTTCTGATAAGACACTGGTGGATATGTGTGCCAAGAAACCAGCCAATAAGGAAGACATGCTGAATGTATCCGGTGTAGGTGAGAATAAGTATGAGCGGTATGGACAGCGATTTATAGAGGCACTGAAGAAATAGTTGTGGTAACTTATTCTTTTGGCAGAACTGAATCAATTGGAAGAAATTTTGCGAAATATGTCAAAAAATGTTGACATTTGCTATATTCTTGTCAAAATAGAAGTATCAACATTGTGGAGAAAACGAATATGAAAAAGGCTTAAAACATACAGTGAACGAAATGAAACACGCTTTGTCAAATCGCAGGTATTACTTTCAGCATGCACAGGATGAAATTGCAGTTCGTAACATTAGAAGAATTTTTCAGTGAAGTCTGATTTGCTTATGTCTTGCTGTATTTTTGTTTGTGGTAACACCATTTGCGTATCCAAACTGGAAAATCACAGCACCTTATTATCTGCTGACAGTTTTTCTTATAATCACATTAGTGATGAGCTGCTATTTTAAAAGGAAAAATAGAGAACAGGCGAATTACAAATGGGTTACAACAATTGTAATTATGTTTTATATGGTATTGGAGCTGTTTCTGATTCATATTGATGTAGTGGAAAATCCCAATAGTGAGGCAATCTATTTTCCGTTTGTATTAGTGGTTGTTCCAATCTTATTTATTCTGCCCGCTTCTGTAACATTTGTAATCAATGTTATATTGGAATTATCATTTGTTTATGTGGCATGGAGAGTTCGTTCTACTCAATTAGTAATCAATGATTTCTATACCAGTTTCTTCGCCTTGGTTCTCTCGGTGATTGTTGCCAATCTAGTATTGAATCTTAGATGTGAGGATAATGTGGCGAAGTTTCGCTATAAGAGACTCAGCAGTATTGATTCCTTGACAGGAACATTAAACAAGGCGACATGTACGGCACTGACAGCGGAGTATATCAGAGAAAGAAAGCAGGATGAAGAGTTTGCGCTGTTCGTACTGGATGTGGATAATTTTAAGACTGTGAATGATACACTAGGACATCAGGCGGGCGATGTGATTCTACAGAAGGTAGGACATATTTTGCTGGATTCCTTCCGAATTGAGGATATTGTAGGACGTGTCGGTGGCGATGAATTTATGATTCTCATTAAGAATGTTTCAGATTATTCGTTGGTGGAAACCCGTTGTAAGACTGTAAATGAGCAACTTAGGATGATTAAAACGGGTAATTCAGGAATGGAAATTAGCTGCAGCATTGGTGCAGTATTGATTCGCAATAACCACATTTCCTATGAGCGTTGTTTTTCAATTGCAGACGATGCACTTTATGAGGCAAAATCTTTAGGTAGAGACCGCTTTGTTCTTCGTGAGGAGGTTGAACGGGAAGATTACCAGAAGCCAATTCTGATTGTTGCAGATGATGATGAAGTGAACAGAACCGTGATTGCTGAGACATTCCATGATGACTATGAGGTGATACAAGCAAGAGATGGTTCAGAGACAGTGGATTTAATCAATCGGTATTACAGCAGCACGGCGGTGTTGCTTCTGGATATTTCCATGCCAAAGATGGACGGCTACCAGGTGATTCGTTATATGAAGGAGCGCCCAAAGTATAAGAGCATTCCGGTGATTGTTGTTTCTGGCTATACAGAGAATGAAGAACAGGCACTGGCGCTTGGTATAGAGGATGTAATCGTGAAACCGTTCAATCCGGACGTTGCGAAGCTTCGTGTTGCCAATGCGGTGAAGTTAAGAAGCATGCATGAATAGGAAAAGATGAATTTATAAAGCCCACTTGGTTTTGAGATAGAGAAGATAAAGCTCTGTTTCAAAATCAGGTGGGATTTTTATGTATATAGGATACTTGGCTCTAAGAATGCAGACACTGGACATATATTAGAAAATGTTGTTTAGAAGAAATAATGATATTATTCTCGGAGTATGTAAAAAGAATGCTTGAAGTTATGGACTTTGAGGTGCCATATAGTGCAATTGGTATTATGAATTCATTGGGAATTAAATCAAGAGAGACATTTCGGAAAAATTATCTGGATCCAGCATTGGAACTTGGACTAGTTATCCGAACAATTCCAGATAAACCAAATAGCAAGAATCAAAGATATATTAAAAAGTAAATATATCATTAAAGTTGGTAAGTGAGGGGATTGTATGTTTGATTTTGAAACCAAAAAACAAATAAGATATGGTCAGACTATCATTATAGTATATTTATAAAAAGAAATATGAGAAAATATCTCATATTATGTTTACAAAAACAAAAAAGAGCATATAATAGAGATATGAAACGGGACAAATGGAGGTGGGTGTGATGTTAAGTCAATTTACTGTAAAAAATTATAAAAGTATAAGGGATGAAATTACATTTGATATGCAGGCGGCTGCAATCTCAGAACATGAAGATAGAGTGATAAAAGCTGCAGACGGAGAAGTATTTCTTCCAGTGTCAGCAATATATGGTCCAAATGGTGGTGGTAAATCAAATGTATTAGAAGCATTGCATACATTGGATTCCAAGGTGTTGCGTCCTTTATGTGCGACATGTGATAAGTCAGATTGTGATATAAAAGCGCGAAAGATGCCAATAGAGCCATTTGCATTTGCAAAAGAAACAAGAGAACTGCCAACAGAGTTTGAAGTATTCTTTAGAACAAAGATTGCGGAGTATAGATATATTCTTCATGTTAAGCAAGATGAGGTTGTGTATGAGAGTCTTGATCGCGTCAAGATGGATACGGGCAGAAGATCTGGATTGTTTTCAAGGGAAGGAAACAAGATAGAATTAAAGGGAACATTTGCAAAGTTCAAAATCAGTGAAGATATTTCAGCAACGTTACCATTGCTTTCATACTTAGGTATCACATATAAGAAAAATGAGATTATCAATGATGTGTTGGAATGGTTCGAGGATTCTATTGACTTTTTGAATTATGGAAATCCGTTTCAAGAAATTAGAACAGCGGTAGCAAAATCAGAAGATGTAAAGAAGTTAATTTTAGATATGATAAAGGAAATGGACTTAGATATCGAAGATTTCCGAATTGAAGAAAAAGACGATGAAAGCATCGAAGTATATACCAAGCATACAGTGAATGGTTTTAGCACAGAACTTACATTATCTGATGAATCCAGCGGTAGAAGAAAATTATTTGGATTGCTACCATTTATTGCAAAGAGTCTTGTAGAAGGGACGACACTGGTAATCGATGAATTAGATGCAAAGATACATCCGCTACTATTACAGCATGTGATTATGATGTTCAATGATATGAGCATCAATAAGAAGGGGGCTCAGCTCATTTTCACGTCACATGATTTATCAACGATGAATAATGAGG
>JAQUVV010000051.1 GCA_028693195.1 Lachnospira sp. | reverse complement strand
ACCCATATGTCTCTTGATAGAAGAGATTGTCTTGTCAGCATTGGTAACTGCCTGACGCTTTGCAGGATCACCTACTAATCTTTCTCCATTCTTTGTAAATGCTACGATAGATGGAGTTGTACGAATACCTTCTGTATTTGTGATAACAACTGGCTTACCACCTTCCATAACTGCTACACATGAGTTTGTAGTTCCTAAATCGATACCAATAATTTTTCCCATGATAAAACTTCCTTTCTTTGGCTCTCTCGCCATATCTTTATAATCTAATTTGTTTTATAACCTTTTACCTTTTATTGAAGTCTCTATTTTGCAAATCTTATTTACAAATGAGGCACTCAACAACTAATTGGAAACCGAAGTTGCAGCCTAGTTTGCAACTTTGACCATACTATGACGAATCACTGTATCTCTGTACATATAACCCTTTTCGAATTCTTCAACAATAACGCTTTCGCCTTCTACAGAGTCATCATCCACATGCATAACTGCATTATGAAGATCCGGATTAAACTCCAAGCCAACTGCTTCGATTGGCTTCACACCAGATTCTTCAAGCATCTTTAATGTCTGCTTGAACACCATATCCATGCCCTTTGCAAATGCTGTTTCTTTTTCTTCATCTGTAATTGTCTTAAATCCTCTTTCGAAGTTATCAACAATTGGAAGAAGTTTCTTTATAATATCAGAAGCGCCCATCTCAAACATTGTTGATTTTTCTTTCTCAGTACGCTTTCTGAAATTATCAAATTCTGCCATCTGACGTTTTACTTTATCCTGAAGTTCTTCAATTGCAGCATCCTTAGGATCTTTCTTTGATGACTTTCCTGAATCTATCTTCTGGTCTGCAGATTTTGATTCGCCGGCATCTTTTTCTTCTTCAGCATTGGCTGAATCCTTTATGCCATCGTCTTCTGCTCCTGCAGTTTTTGCGGCATCAGCGTCTGTTTTGATTTCTTCTACAGTTTCATCTGCTTTTTTCTTTTCTTCTTTTTTAGAATTATTATTCTTAGACACCTTTTTACCAACCTTTCCTATGTTTTCTTGAACACATCATCCAACTGTGAACGGATTGTCTTTAATGTACCAACAACTTTATCATAATCCATTCTCTTCGGTCCGATGATTCCGATTGTTCCTTTCATACCGTCCTGTAACTCATACGTTGCTGTTACAACACTGCAATCCTTCATAGACTCAACCGGTGTTTCATTTCCTATATATACCTGAATACCATGGTTGTCATCAGAATCCTCGTCTAACTGATCTTCATCTTCCTTGACCAGTCCGGAGAGACTCTGTTTCTCTTCCAGGGCATATATAAGCTCACTCGCTTTACTAGAATCACTTAACTCTGGATATTTGAAAATGTTGGTTGCACCACTTGTGTAAATCTTCAAGTTATCTGCATTACTGATTGTTTCAACAATCGCGTCCAGCACTTCCTTTATAATCTGAGTATGTTCTCCTGCCTGATTCTCCATCTTGGAAATAATGCTCATATTCATCTGTTCTAAAGTAAGTCCTGTAAGGCTTGTATTTAGAAGGATGTTTAACTTCAGCATATTCTCCTGAGAAATCTCTTCACTAACTGTGATCACTTTATTTCGTATCATATTGCCATCCATAACGATGACTGCTAAAAGTTTATTTGCTTCCAATTGTGAAAGCTGTACAAACTTTAGCTTGTTGCCTTTGACCTGTGGTGTTGTAATCATTGTTGCGTAGTTTGTATCCTTTGCCAGCACCTTGGCAACATTCTGAAGCAGTTCTTCTACTCGATCAACTTTCTCTGACAAAACATCTCTCATGGAGTCTAATTCTTTTTCCCGATCATTGACCTGTATCTCACGATCGTCTAACTCCTTTGCTTTCTGTTTCATCATATCATCGACGTAGAGTCTGTAGCCTTTATCCGTTGGAATTCTACCAGCCGAAGTATGTGGCTGAATGATATATCCTAGTTCCTCAAGATCAGCCATCTCATTACGAATGGTCGCTGAACTCAAGCTTAAATCCGTATACTTGGAAATCGTTCTTGAACCAACTGGTTCTCCCGTTTCCAGATACGTCTTGATTACCGCTTTCAGAATCTTGACTTTTCTGTCATCCAGTTCCATGGCATCTGCTCCTTTCGTCTTTGTTAGCACTCAATAAAGTGGAGTGCTAATACCGATATACATAAAATATCACTCTAACAAACTGTTGTCAACAATATTGTCTTTTTTTTCTATAAACAATTCATAAAAAAAATGAATCAAACATGAACTGTTTATTTGACTTTTATCATATATATGGTATTATTATGCTAAGAAAATAATGTATATAGTTCCTTATGAAAGGTCGTATTGTTTATGAAATTAAAAAAGTTTGCTGCAGTTGCAGCTAGTGTACTCACTATTGTTTCTTTTTGTATTCCAGTATATGCAGTTGATTTAAACGATGCTGAAAAAAGTATTATAACAACTTTGGAAAGCAGTAGTGTACCAAGTACATATGTGAATCAGGCACGTAATTACTTTTTACTGGATTCTGTTGATGTTACTGCCAATCAGGCTTCAACAATCAATTCTCAGATTTCAGCAGCTAAAGTACATGCAGGTACTGCATCGGATTTGAGTCAGCTCACTGCTGAGCAGCAGACTCAGATTACACAAGATCTTGCCGCTGCCGGTAATGTATTAGGACTTACTGTTACATATAATGCAGCGAACAAGTCTCTTACCGTAGCCAACGGTTCCAACATTGTTTTTGAGGCTGTTAACGGAAGCATTACAACCGCTGTTACAACGCCTTCCACGAACAACTCCAATGGAAATGGTTCCACTGGAAGCAACAATGCTGGTTCTACTGGTACTACTTCAAGCAATGGAATTATTAAACAAACAGGTATTAACATGAATACATCTATTATGATAATAATCGGACTTGCCGCAATTGTTTGTTTAAGTGGAGTTATTGTTTATAAAAAGAATTTTAATAAGAAAGAAGTTTAATCCATGGTTTCAAAATCTCAATGGAAAAGAATACTGGCATATTTTTATATGCCAGTATTTTTTACAATAATAGGATATATCATTATATATATAATCTGTCTTCCTGTTATAAGCACTTTTTTGTCTATTGGCAGCCTTGTAACTGGACAGGATTCTTCCACATTTCAGACAAATATCACCAGTATTTATGACGATCAGTCTCCTCTGCTTCAGAGCCAGAAAAGTGTTCCACTTTCCTCTATTGAAATGCCTTCCTTTGGCTCACAGTATGCTCAAGTCAGTTGTCAAAGAATCGGATTAGATGCTCCTCTTTACTGGGGCGACAATTCAACAATTTTGAGAAATGGAGCTGGACAATATATCGGAAGCAGTCTTCCAGGATTTGAACGTCCTATTTTATTATGTGGACATAATGTAACAGCCTTCCTTCCACTTCAGTCAATAGAAATTGGCGATCAGGTTTCCATCTCTACTAATTATGGAACATATACATATGAGGTTGTTGAAACCCGTGTTGCAGATATGAATGATACCAGTGCATATGATTTGTCCCAGAATAAAGAACAACTCATCATGTACACCTGCTATCCATTTGCTTTCATGGGTGTAACAACACAACGTCTGTTTATATATGGTGATCGAATTTCAGGTCCTGATATAACCGGATTAGATTAACATTGAAAGATGAGTAATGATTATGGCAAAAAAAATCAAACCAACAGTTAATGTTTTCAGTATTCTAATAGCCTTTTTATTATCTGTATTCTTAAGTATCCTATGTCTACTTCTAGGAACCTACTTCGGTCTTTTTAACAAAGCTTTACTAAGCGATGCAATGAATAAATCCGCTTATTACGAATCTGTCAATTCATATACAGTAGAAGAAGTCAGTGACTTGCTGATTCCACAAGGTTTGGATTCCTCTGTTTTAGATAATGTATTCACATTACAGACAACCTATACAGAAGGGAAAGCTCTACTAGACGCTAATCTGAATGGTCAAGGATACACTGTAAGCACTGACAATATCCAAGAGAAATTAAGAAACAATATCATTGATTATACATCCAAGCATAACCTTGCTATGAATAGTACTATAAGTGATAATATCACTTATTTTTCCAATCAGGTATGTTCGATTTATGTTCAGAACCTTACCGTACCATTTTTAAGCTATTTTGCCGGAATTCGAAAGATGCTGTTTCAAGTAATGATTATTGCAATTCCAGTTCTCACATTACTATCTGTCGGATGCATATTACTGCTGATTAAGCTACAGAACTGGCTTCATAGAGCACTTCGTATGATTGCCTATTCATTCTCGGCAACTGCATTAATGGTTTCATTGCTTCCATGTTATCTTTTAATTACAAGAACTTATACAAAGATCAATATATCCCCAATTTATTTTCACAAACTGCTTACACGCTATATTGGACAAAGTTTGATGATGTATATATATAGTTCCATCGTGATGCTTGCGATTGCTTTATTTGTAATTGCTGCAATCTATCAAATCAAAAAAAGACTGATGCATTAATCGCATCAGTCTTTTCTATTAATATCTTATTCGATTATCCTCTTACAGTCCAAGAATCTTCTTTACACTATCACACATTTCATTTACTTCACACTGTGTATCATGAAGTACTGGTGCAGTTCTAATATCTTCAATTGCCTGAGGAACCTTTACATTAGAAATCTTCTCAAGCTCGTCTACCAATTCGAAGTCTGACATTGCATCGTACTTAGGGTCGATTGAATTCATAACGCTTCTTGTGAACTTATATGGACTTGCAGTAGAAGCAATTACGGTCTTCGTCTCATCCTTTGTATCTGCCTTGTACTTATTATATACAGTGGCAGCTACAGATGTATGTGTATCGATAACATATCCTGTATCTTCATATAACCTCTTAATTGTCTCTGCATTCTCAGCTTCTGTTGCGTAATTACCATAGAAGTCTGAAAGCTGAGCTTTCATCTCTGGTGTTATCTCATACTTTCCTGTTTCACGAAGAGACTTCATTAATTCAGCATTCTTATCTGCACTGTTTCCAGCTACACGGTAAATCAAACGCTCTAAGTTGCTTGAAATCAGAATATCCATAGAAGGTGATGTTGTCAGTACAAAATCTCTGTTTCTATCATATTCTCCTGTCTGGAAGAAATCGTAAAGAACCTTATTCTCATTCGATGCGCAAATCAGTTTATTAATTGGAAGTCCCATGTTCTTTGCATAAAATGCTGCAAGGATGTTTCCAAAGTTTCCTGTTGGAACAACTGCATTAATCTTCTCTCCTGCCTGGATTTCTCCATTTGCAAGTAATCTTGTATATGCATATACATAATAAACAATCTGTGGAACCAAACGTCCAATATTAATAGAATTTGCTGATGAGAACTGGAATCCTGCACTATTCATAACCTTTTCAAGTTCCTTATCACCGAAGATCTTCTTCACTCCAGTCTGTGCATCATCGAAGTTTCCATGAATTCCGATTACATAAGTATTGTCACCCTTCTGAGTAACCATCTGTTTCTCCTGAATTGGGCTGACACCATTCTTTGGATAGAACACAATAATTCTTGTTCCCTTAACGTCTGCAAAACCTGCTAATGCAGCTTTTCCTGTATCACCTGATGTAGCCGTCAAGATTACGATTTCATTCTGAACATGATTCTTCTTCGCTGATGTTATCAATAAATGTGGAAGAATTGATAATGCCATATCCTTGAATGCAATGGTTGAGCCATGGAATAATTCCAAGAAATATGCACCTTCTGCTTTAACAAGTGGAGCAATCTCAGTTGTATCGAACTTTGAATCATATGCCTTTGCAATACAATCCTTTAATTCTTCTTCTGTAAAATCATCCAGCATCAGTTTCATAACTTCATATGCAACTTCTCCGTAAGACATCTTTGACAATTCTTCTAAGCTCTTATCGAATGTTGGAATATTCTCTGGTACGAATAAACCTCCATCTGATGCAAGACCCTTTAAAATCGCCTGTGACGCTGTTACCTTTACATTATCGTCTCTGGTACTTCTGTAAAACATACTCATTATCATATCCACCTTTTAATTTAATAGATCGTTTTTAGTTTAAACATCCATATTATACAACACTGTGCATAATTATTACAACTTATTTTTCAATTTAAATAAATATTATGAAAAAATCATCCACTGTCATCCCCATAATCCATCTATTTTATTGTTGCATGCAGCTTGAAATTTCAGTATGATAATATCAGATTATGAAAGGAGTTCATTATGGCCGCTGGTGTATACGTAACAACAAAAAAAGACGGAACCATCTATTATCGCGTCTCTATCACATACCGCAACAAGCACATCAGTCTGGGAAGCTATAACGATTCTAGTACTGCCGCTTTCATTTATGAAACTGCAAAGGAAATCATCAATAGTCCGGAACTTCATTTCTATTCCGCTGATTCTGGGAACTTTTCCTTTCACTGCTGTCCACCCGAATTTCCATTAGATAAATATATCGTCCTTCTGAACTTCAGGGATCATCACATATACATAAAGACTCCTATCTATCTATGTCAGAACTATTTCCTATACGTTCTGTCTCCGGATCATATCCTGATTTTCAATACCGATGATTTGTTTTATTATTCTAATCATGCAATCATGTGCCGTGGTGGCTATTATTACGTCAATGATTATGGCATGCAGACCAGTATTTTATCACGTTATGGAATTCGCAATCATTCTGTTAAGAATCGCGACTATATTTTCCGCAATCAAAATGAACATGATTTCCGATATGAGAATATCTATATCATCAATCGTTATAACGGCGTATCTAGAATTGAAAAGAAGGGACGCATCCTATATCGAGCACGAATTCATATCAATGGCGACTTTATTATTGGAACCTTCGCTACAGAAGATGAGGCTGCCATTGCATATAATAAAGCTGCCGATTTGATTTCTCCACTGAATCACGTACAATATGCCAATAACTACATAGAAGGCATATCCCCAATCGAATATGCTTCCATCTATAATAGGATTCGTATATCACGCAAAATCCTTTCTTTTATTGAAAATGCACGGTAATACTAACAACCTCACTGTCTGTCATAACACGCATATCCGGTCCATAGACACCCACACCGGAAGTTACAACGCTATACATGCTGCCAACTTTCTTAATGCCCCAATAATTTTCCCAGGCAAATGGTTGCACAACTGTCAATGGGAAGAACTGTCCTGCATGCGTATGTCCTGACAGCATCAGATCTGTTCCACATTCTGATACCCCTTTTAAATCCATAGGTTCATGTTCCATATCGATAATAACCTTTGATTTATCAAGATTTTGTGTCAATTCTTGCAACGTTTTTCTATTAGAAGTACCGTCTCCTGCCTTTTCGCCATCAATTCGTCCAACAAGATAGATGTCTTCCCCTGCTATATTGACCACTTCATCCTCCAGCACGGTAATATTGCTATCTGCAAGAAATTGATTCATTCTCTCATCGCGAAATGCATATCTCTTTGAGGAAATTGAGAATCCCCCAATTAATGTCTCTGCAACATCATGATTTCCATAGACTGCATAAACACCATATTTACTTTCTATTGTACGGAATAACTCTGTCAATCGTTCAGGATGCTCGATTGCTTCATAATTGTTATCAAATATATCCCCGGCAATGACTACAAGATCTGGCGATGACTCATTAATCAACGAAACCATCTTCTCCATATCCTTATATCTGGTATTATATCCCATATGAAGATCCGCTACTAGAACAATATTCATGGAGTCAATCCCCTGAACCTTCTTATCTATGGTAATGTCATATGTCTGAAGTTTCGTGTGCTTTGCATGAACTAATCCAACAACACTGAATGCCACACTAGATGCCAAGACCACAATTCCAGTCACATAATATCTCCAAAGCCGCTTCATCATTGGAAGTTCTTTCTTCTTATTGATTAGTTTCAAAACAAGAGCAATGATATCTACAATCAAAATATCCATGAATATATAGATAAAAGTTCCAAGCCACACATTACCAATCTTCATCATCAACCGTTGAAAACCGCTAGAAGGAAGAAGCCCTCCTAAAATCAGAGTCATAGCAAAGCATATATATATCGTAATTATAACCGCCTGCATGCGCTTATGCTTAAAGAATGGAATTACCTTCTTTAACCAGTGAATCAATCTCCACAATATATAAACGCCAAGCAGTATGTACACAAACAGCATGAACCAAACCAGCATACTATGCCTCCATATCTAAATGTATCCCTTATCCTAAATATTTGTTTTCATTATCTTCTGAACAGATATCTCTTATCTATAATCATACGTAATCGACCAGTTATGCTGATTCGCAACAACTCTTGCAATGCTTCCACTCACCATCGGAACTGTCGGTGATAAATGTCCTATATCTGCATCCATAATCACTGGAACATGATACTTTCCAATGATTCCCATGACAGCTTCATACTGATTCAGCCCCATCATCTCCTGACCAAAAACCAAGGGCCGTCCAATAATAAATCCTTTCACATATTGAAACCAGTCTGCCTGCTCCATCTGCCACATTGCCCTGCGAATCGCAAATACATTCAAATCACAGCTTTCCAGAAACCAGATCAATCCATCCTTCTGATATCGTTCATTAAATTCTTTCACATAATCAAACTGGGTGCCTGTCAGGTTCACCAGACAATCCATGCAGCCTCCAATTAATCTTCCCTCAAAGACTAGTTCTTCTTCCTGCGCCGCCTTTCTGGTCCCCACATAACGAATCAATTCCTTTTTCTCCGTCAAATGATACTGTGGTGTCGGATTTTCCTCTGTCTTAAGAGACTCCTTCTCCCACAATTCGTATCCAGAGAACTGCTTCTTCATTCCTGTTAACACAGCAAACGTATCCTCTAAAGATTCTGCCCAAGGATTCATTCCAAATGCAGCCGCACATGAGCCATAAATGGCTGCCGTATCACAGATTGTATTCTGTAAAAACGTAAAATTCGTATTATCTGAATAGCCCAAAAACCACTTTGGTTCTGCATTCTTTATTTTTTTAAAGTCAAGATGCGGCAGAATTTCGCACATTAATTCTCCACCACCGCAAGAAATCAGCACATCATTATTCTTAGAAAGATACATTTCCTCTAAATCCTCAGCACACTTTTCTGGCGTGTCACTAATTCCAATCCCATTAGATAAATAACAATTCTTTCCGAACGCTAAAGAGTATCCTCTATTATGAAACTGTTCCTGTGCCCTAACGAATGCAGTCTTATATGGTTCTGTCGCACATCCAAATGAAGGTGCCGTAAATCCGATTGTTCCGTTGTTATCTAAATTCGCAGGATATCTCATATCGGTGCCCTCCGTATTTTAATTTCAGTCTTTTTGTATTATCTGACTTTTATGAGCTTTATATTAATACAATTCATATACTTCTATCATTTACGCTCTACTTCATAAATCCGTTAATAATCTCTTCTTCTGCCTGCTGCTCTGTAAGTCCCAAGGTCATCAACTTAATCAACTGATCGCCGGCAATCTTGCCAATGGCTGCTTCGTGAATCAGACTTGCATCCAGATTATTTGCATCCAATGAAGGAACTGCATTCACACGGCCATTATCCATCAAAATCGCATCGCATTCTGTATGTCCATAGCACTGATTATTTCCACAAATTTTTGAATTGAACACCTGGCTGGATTCTCCCTTTGCAACTGATCTTGAAATAACATTCGCACTAGAATCCTTGCCATTCAGTTGAACAACAAAGTTCGTTTCAGCCGTCTGAGTTCCGTGCGTCATAATCTTTTCCTTGATTACCAGTGTCGCACCATCATCTAAGTCTGCCTCTGTATCACGGATTGTAGAATCAACGCCCTTAATCTGAGTCGTCTCCATCTCCATATATCCACCATCCTTGATATGAACGATTGTTGTAGGATTTAGAATTCTTTCTCCAGTTCCATCGCCTTCGCCATAATGCTTCTCAATGTACTTCACCTTCGCATTCTTCTCTACATAAAATGTATGAATTCCGTCATGCTCAGAATCTCCTGCTCCACAGTTGCTGATTCCACAACCTGCAACAATCACTACATCTGCACCTTCGCCAATATAGAAATCATTGTACACCATATCCTTTAAGCCACTTTCACTTAAAATAACCGGAATATGAACACTCTCATTCTTTGTACCAGGCTTGATAATAATATCAATTCCTGGCTTATCTGTCTTCGTCACAATATCAATATTGGCCGTTGTATTACGTCCAATAGATTGACCGTCGGAACGGATATTATATGCGCCTTCAGGTATTCCATGTATATCTGCTATTTTCTCAAGCATACTTTTCTGTAACTGATCCATAATTATTTATCTCCAATTTGTCATAATGTTTATATTGCAATTTCCAATCATATCTATCAACCTTAAATCATCTGTTGATTTCATTTTGTAATTTCGTACAATAATTAAGCCAGCTTATTCATCAATGTTGAACAGGCTTCTGAGGACGCAAGCAGCTTTGGAAGTACTTCATCCTTTGTTCCCTGTGCTGTAACTTCTCCACCTGCAAGGACAATGATTTTATCTGCAATATTCAGAATTCTTTCCTGATGAGAAATAATCAGAATAGACCCATTAATCTTCTCTCTCATTCCTTCAAACACTTTAATCAGATTATTAAAGCTCCATAAATCTATTCCAGCTTCTGGTTCATCAAATAAAGACAACTGTGTTCCTCTTGCCATAATCATTGCAATTTCAATACGCTTTAACTCCCCACCTGATAATGAAGCATTCACTTCTCTGTCAATATAATCCTTTGCACATAACCCGACCTCTGATAAATAACTACACGCTTCTGCAACAGAGATTTTTGTTCCTTTCGCAAGAGTTATCAAATCCTTTACAGTAAGTCCCTTAAAACGAACTGGCTGCTGAAATGCAAAGCTGATTCCCTTCTGCGCTCTTTCTGTAATCGACAAATCTGTAATATCCTCACCGTTAAAAAAGATTCTACCCTCTGTTGGTTTAATAATCCCTGCAATCATCTTCGCCAGTGTAGATTTTCCTCCACCATTTGGTCCCGTAATTGCGACAAAGTCTTCATCTATCTTTAAATTAATATTCTTTAATATCCCCTTTTCAGTTGCCCCTTCGGTAACCTGATAGCTGACATTCTGTAATTCTAGCATGTGTAATTTCCTCCACAATATTTTTTAATAGTGTTGACTGCATTCCCTGCAATCATCTTCTGGCAATGTTCCTCCAGCCACCTTGCACGCAATTCTCCGGAAGGCTCGCACTCTGCATATTCCATCAAAAGGGTACATATATTCTTAAACTTTTGCTCTGCACAGCGACCTTTTCGAAGGATTAAGTAGAATGTACCCGTATGTATATCTTTATACAATTCATTCTGAATCCCCCATGTTCTAGGACTCTGCATACAGAAATCCTCTACATCATCCATTGAATGGAAGCAGAACACACCGGTTGCCGCCTTCACAACATTTTCTGATTGTTTCTTCTGCTGTTTCTGTTGTTTCTGCTCTGATAAATCCTTGAATGGCGCCGCTGACAATCCATTCTTTGGGTTCTTAATTACATTACTTTCACTTGGCTTCTTCTGTGTATTTGACAGAAGTGATCTGGATACACGCTCCCCTGCCTGTCTGAGCATCTCTCCAAAGTCATCCTGTGCTGAAGAAATCGTTAGGAGAATCGACTGGTTCGGCTGCGGTGCAAGCTGAAGCGACATGACGCCTCCATCCATCTCCACATCAATTTCTTTCTGTGCTTCTTCCATGACCACACTTAATAAGCCATGAATCTTTGCAGTATCATTTTTAAAAAAATCATCTAACGAGATATGATTCTCTTCTAAGTCCTCTTTTTCCAGTAAGCACTGAAATTTATTATCATCTAATTTCTTAAATTCCATAATTCCTCACTTGTATTCTATCCATATATTTTGACCGTACGAATGTATTATAACAGATTTTATTCGACAATAAAGAACTTTCTTTGATAAAAATATAAAAACATCATAAATAACGAACTAATTTTTTCTTTATTTTCTCTATCATCTGATATATCATTCGATTTTTTTCTTCAACCAATCCACACACAGTAATCCTAATTGATTCTTCATCATGTACTGGCATAAATAAATGTATCGTCAATTTATCATGCTCAATGTGTGCATTCACACAGATATCAAGCAAATTCATCCTATATCTGCAATCATTTTCCAGCGCGCTCAAAATTTCTCTATGTATCACATCTAAAACCTTCTGTTCAATCTGAAGCTCTCGTAAAGAATCCCGATGGGATAGCTTTCTAAGCATCATTCTGTGCTCATCACTGGATGATTCAGCCATCACAGCTACAACCAATCCCTGACCACACGCCGGAACGAAGCTTTCACAATCATAATAAGTATATTGTAAATGCCGGTCTCGATGATACTTTAATAATTTCAAATCTCCTGACGGCAATACTGCTCCATAATATTGTTTTTCTCGTATTTTTTTCAATGTGCTCCCCATACTCATCATTTCATACACACAGGATATACCCTCATTAATCATATTCATCTGTTTGAAACTAACATGGTCATTTGCAATAATCGTCTGCTCTGTCTCTGCCTTATCCCGTTTCTTAGCACACACTAATACATTTGATGAATCTCTTCTCTTTGCAGCTCCCTCGACGCGATACTGCTGCCGCCCTATCTGTCTATATTGCCCTCTGATGAACTTCATTCCGTCCATTAATGCAACATCAATCACGCCGTCCTGTAGCGCCTGTGTTAACTGATCATACTCATCTTCAGTTGTCCTGATGCGTGGCTTGATGTCAATAATTTCCAACGTGATATTTGCACTTTTCTTTTGTATATGCTGTATAAATGCTTTGGTCTGACACCTGGAATATCTGCTGCCATATAGCCCTATTCTTAGCTTTTCATTGTTCTCATTCATATCAATTCCTATCCGTCATCTTATATCTTCATACACACTTTATAAAAAGAAAGAGATTGCCACTGCATTGTGACAACCCCTCCACGATCTCTTTATTCTATAAATCAGCCGATCCTCTTGCAAGACCTGTAATTCCTGTTCTTGCCAGCTCTGTAATCGTAAAATTATCAAGCAGCTTTATAAATGACTGAATCTTGCTCTGACTTCCTGTAATCTCAACAATTACAGATTTTTCTGCGACGTCAACGATATTGGCTCTGTATATGTTGGTGACAGCTGTTATATCCTGTCTCTGTGATGCATCACACATGACCTTAATCAACACTAATTCTCTGTTAACAGATTCATCCACTGGAAGTTCCTTAATGTCAATGACATCAATCAGCTTACTAAGCTGTTTCTCAATCTGCTCTAAGACATCATCATCTCCAGTAACAGTTACTGTCATTCTGGACACCTTAGGATCATTGGTAACGCCTACCGTTAAGCTGTCTATATTATAGCCTCTTCTGCTGAATAACCCTGCAACGCGGCTTAAAACACCTGCTGAGTTCTCAACAAGTATGGAAAATACTGCTCTTCTCATCTTATCCTCCCACCGGGAAACACTTTTCTCCCTTTTTTTCAGTCTTATGTTATTGTAGCAAGAGGCTTTCTGCTTGTCAATAAGCAGATTTCCGCATCCAAACGCTCTGCATCTTCTGAATCATGTGTCACTATCAGCAATGTTCTATGATTCTGATTTTCCGTTATATATGCCATTACATTTATCACAGACTCCTCGTCAAGTCCTGCAAATGGCTCATCCATTACGATACAGTCTGAATCTGCCATCATTGCTCTCACGATGGCCACTCTCCTTTTCTGCCCGCCACTAAGTTCACTGCACTTTTTATTCACGCAGCTCTCTGGAAGAACTTTTAATAATTCAGTGCGTATCTGTTCTTCCATCCCACGCTTTAAAACCATCTTGACATTCGTCAACGGTGTCAATTCTTCCACCAAACGATTTTCCTGAAAAACAGCTGAATATCTATCTGCTCCGATAATACGACCTGAATTCGG
>JAQUVV010000050.1 GCA_028693195.1 Lachnospira sp. | reverse complement strand
AGATAGTTAGAGCGGCCACACATTTTGTTTATTCTGTCAAGTAATTTCTGGAATTTTACAAAAAAAGAACAGAATGCATATTTCTACATACTCTGTTCTTTATGTCATCCTTATCTAAATGACATTGCCTTTAAGGGGATGTGCTTTTTCAGTAAGCAGATAACGGGAGTCGAACCCGCCTATCCAGCTTGGGAAGCTAGTGTTCTACCGATAAACTATATCTGCATGTGCTATATTTTAGCATGAATTGATATAATTGTTAAGATGTTTTTGAAATTTATATTAATAAAATAAAAATGAAATACAAGAAATAATGCTAAGAAATCACTTGATGGAATGCCAGTAGGGCAAGGGGAATGCAGGATAAATGCAAAATGATAAATGATAGATTTCTTCTTGCAGTTATAAAAATATAATCCTATAATGAAGAACATATGAAAATTTATGGATACGAGGGAGAGGCATCATGGATAGCTTTATATACAGTTTGAATTCAACAATACCGATTTTTTTAGTGATGATTGTTGGAGGGGTGATCAAGAAACTAGGGATTGTAGATGACCACTTTGTAAAGGTGGCCAATAAATATGTTTTTCTGGTAGCACTTCCGGTGTTATTGTTCCACGATCTATCTAAGACAAATTTCACTGAGCAGTTCGATATAAAGTTTGTTCTGTTTTGTGTGATTGTGACCATTCTAATGTTCGTATTGACTTGGATTGGAACAGAACTCTTTATGAAGGATGATACCATGAAGGGAAGCTTTGTTCAGGGGTCGTGTAGGAGCAGCGCCGCAATTCTGGGAATGGCATTTATTCAGAACATGTATTCAGATACAGGGATGGCACCACTGATGATTGTTGCGGCCGTTCCATTGTTTAATATATTTGCAGTGACGATTCTTACATTCAAGGCGCATCCGGAGGCGTTTGGAGAGCATATCGAGCAAGGAGAAAATGCTTTAGAGGATGGAAAAGAACAAGATGATTTAATCACGAAATCAGCGACGAAGGTCAATAATCATGCAAATATCAAAAAGGCTTGTATCAATATCGCAAAGAATCCCATTATTATAGGGATTGTGTTAGGACTACTGTCATCTCTTGCAGGATTTACATATCATCCGATTATTCAGAAGACCATAGATAGCATTGCGCAGACGGCAACACCTATTGCATTAATCTGTATCGGTGCAGGCTTCGAGGGAAGAAAGGCAATTAAGAAAATCAAGCCGACGGCGATTAGTTCATTTATCAAACTGATTTTATTGGCGGCAATATTCATTCCTGTGGCAGTCTGGATGGGCTTTCGGAATCAGGAACTAGTGGCAATTCTGATTATGCTGGCATCACCTTCAACGGTGACCTGCTATATTATGGCGAGAAATATGGACAATGATGCAGTGCTTGCTTCCAGCATAGTCGTGATGACAACACTGTTTGCAAGTGTGACGTTAACAGGCTGGATATTCGTGTTGAAATTAGCTTGTCTGATCTAATCAATATTGCTTTATTTCAATAGTAAACAAGGATGAAAAGAAGTGTGCATTCGTATTATGGGAGTATTCCATAAGAAATAAAGAAACATTAGAAAATAATTGAAATATAGGAAATGCTATGGTATAATATGCACTAGTTTATGAACAAAAGGAGGTATTGTCGTGAAACATATTAAGACAATCAGCAATCGCGTATTGAAAGATACAATGAAGAACGGCGGATGCGGCGAGTGCCAGACATCATGTCAGTCAGCTTGTAAGACATCATGTACAGTTGGAAATCAGAGCTGTGAGAATAAGAATAACTAATATTTAAGGGAAAGAGAGTGTTTAAGCATTATCGACACTCTCTTTATTCTTGCATGATGTTGTGCTATTTATGATGCATATGTACATGTATATATGGTCTAAATATATAATTTATATATATTTAGAAGTGCTTAAAATCTATATATTTCAGTACAGGAACATTAATAGCCAAATAAAAGAGAAAATGAGGAAGTATTAATGATACATCAGTATAAAAATAACGGATACAATATCGTTTTGGATGTCAACAGCGGATCTGTTCATGTAGTAGATGATCTTGTATATGATATTATTGCATTATATGAAGATCATACGATTGATGAAATCGTTGTTGAATTAGAAGAGAAGTATTCCGAACGAGATATGCGTGAAGCATATGGTGAAATTAGTGAATTAAAAGAGGCTGGACAGCTTTTTACAGAAGATGTTTATGAGCCATATATTGATTCATTTAAGGATAGACCAACAGTTGTGAAGGCATTATGTCTACATATTGCACATGATTGTAATCTTGCATGTAAGTATTGTTTCGCGGAAGAGGGCGAATACCATGGAAGACGTGCGTTGATGAGCTATGAGGTTGGAAAGAAGGCGTTAGATTTTCTGATTGCGAATTCAGGGTCTAGAAGAAACTTGGAAGTGGATTTCTTCGGCGGAGAACCAACTATGAACTTTGAAGTAGTAAAGCAACTGGTGGCTTACGGTAGAAGTCAGGAAGAGGCACATAATAAGAAGTTCAGATTCACATTGACAACCAATGGAATCTTGTTAAATGATGAAATTATGGAATTTGCCAATAAAGAGATGAGTAACGTCGTTTTAAGTATTGATGGACGTAAGGAAATCAATGATTTAATGAGACCGACTCGTAATGACCATGGTAGTTCATATGATATTATTATGCCAAAGTTCAAGAAGCTTGCAGAGATGAGAAATCAGAATAATTATTATGTGAGAGGTACATTTACACATAATAATCTGGATTTTTCAAAGGACGTGCTTCATTTGGCAGATGAAGGCTTTGAACAGATTTCGGTAGAACCTGTTGTTGCTCAGCCAACAGATTCTTATGCAATCAGAGAAGAAGATATTCCAGTGCTTTGTGAGCAGTATGATCTTCTTGCAAAGGAACTTGTTAAGAGAAAGAAAGCAGGTAATGGATTTAACTTCTTCCATTTCATGATTGATTTGACAGGTGGCCCTTGTGTTGCAAAGAGACTTTCGGGTTGTGGCTCAGGCTGCGAATATTTAGCAGTTACACCTTGGGGAGATTTTTATCCATGTCATCAGTTCGTCGGCAATGAGGAGTTTCTCATGGGGAATGTTGATGAAGGAATTGTCCGTACAGACATTCGCGACATGTTTAAGAATTGTAATGTGTATTCAAAAGAGAAATGTAAGAATTGTTTCGCAAAGTTCTATTGTAGTGGAGGTTGTGCGGCTAATTCATATAACTTCCATGGTAATATTAACGATGCGTATGATGTTGGCTGCAAGTTGCAGCAAAAGCGTATAGAGTGTGCAATTATGATAAAAGCAGCACTCGCGGAGAATGAATAGGTATTAGGGAGAAGGGAGTTACAAACATGAAGTATAACATGAAAAAGAAGGTAATCTATTCAGTATTAGTTCTTGCAATGCTGATTGGCTTTGTCTTCATAGCAGTAGTGGGTATTGACAGTAATGGCTCAGGCAGTGCGAAGGACATCGATTTAGGTTTGGACTTAGCTGGTGGTGTAAGTATTACATATGAGATTCAGGAAAGTAATCCAAGTACACAGGATATCGAAGATACAATCTATAAGCTGGAAAAGCGAGTAGAGGGTAAGAGTACAGAATCACAGGTTTATCAGCAGGGTGATAACAGAATTACAGTTGAAATTCCCGGTGTTACAGATGCTAATGCAATCTTAGAGGAGTTAGGTACTCCAGGTTCTTTGGAATTCCTGGACACAACAGGCTATACGGCATGGTCAAGCAATGAGAGTTATACTCCACTTCTGACAGGTACAGATGTGAGTGCAGCACAGGCATATACAGATACACAGTCAACAAGCTCAACAGCTTATGGCGTATCACTTACATTTACAGATGAAGGTGCTAAGAAGTTTGAGGAAGCAACTTCAGCAAATATTGGTAAGGCAATCTATATTGTATATGATGGCAGCGTTGTTAGTCAGCCAACAGTAAAGCAGGCAATTTCTGGAGGCAGTGCTTCTATTACAGATATGGAAAGCTTTGAATCAGCAGATAATCTTGCAACATTTATTAGAATTGGTTCTATTCCATTAACATTGAATGAAGTAAGCTCTAATATCGTAGGTGCACAGCTTGGACAGGATGCTATTCATTCAAGTCTTTGGGCAGCAGGCTTAGGCCTTGTATTACTTTGCATATTCATGATTGCAATTTATAGAATCCCAGGTGTTGTTGCAACGCTTGCACTGGTAATTTATACAGCATTAACATTGATTCTTGTCAGTGTATATGATTTGACATTAACACTTCCAGGTATTGCAGGTATTATTCTCGGTATCGGTATGGCGGTAGATGCGAATGTTGTTATCTACTCTCGTATCAAAGAAGAACTTGGTGCGGGAAGAAGCACAGAAGCAGCGATTACTGCTGGTTATAGCAAGGCAACATCAGCAATTGTAGATGGTAATATTACAACTCTGATTGCAGCAGCAGTTCTTTATATCTTCGGTACAGGCCCTGTTAAGGGATTTGCTACAACACTTGCAGTTGGTATTATTGTTTCGCTGTTTACAGCACTTGTTGTTACTAGAGTGATTATGAAGCTGTTCTACAACTTCGGATTGAAAGATCCAAAGTGGTATGGTAAGACAGTTCATAAGAAGACATATCATGTTCTTAGCATTAAGAAATGGTGCTTTATCGGTTCCGCAGTAGTAATTGCAGCAGGTCTGATTGGTATGGCAGTATTTGCTGGAACTGGAAATAAGATGTTGAACTTTGGTCTGGAATTCGCAGGTGGTAGTACAACAACATTTACATTTGATAAGGAATACACACAGGCAGAAATTGAATCTGATATTATTCCTGTTATTGAAGAAGCGGCTGGAATCAAGAATGTTCAGCAGCAGAAGGTTCAGGAATCAACGAAAGTCACATTTAAATCTACTGATTTATCATTAGATCAGAGAGAAGCTGTTGAAGAAGCTGTGAAAGCAAAGTTCCCAATTCAGAGTGATTCTATTGTGGAATCTGATACAATCAGTTCATCAGTTAGTGCAACAATGAAGAGAGATGCAATTATTTCAGTATTAATTGCAACAATTGCAATGCTTCTTTATATTTGGTTGAGATTCCGAGATGTGAAGTTCGCAGCAGCGGCAGTTATTGCACTTCTTCATGATGTGCTTGTTGTACTTGCATTCTATGCACTTGCAAGAGTTACAGTTAGTACAACATTTATTGCATGTATGCTGACACTGGTTGGTTATTCAATCAATGCTACAATCATTATCTTTGACCGAATTCGTGAGTCATTAAAGACTGCTAATTCTAAGACAAATATTACAGAGCTTGTAAATAAGGCTGTAACAGCTACATTGACAAGAACTCTGAATACGAATATCACAACATTTATTATGCTGTTTACATTATTCATATTCGGTGTAACCTCTGTTCGTGAATTTGCATTGCCATTGATGGTTGGCGTTGTTGTTGGTGCATATTCTTCAGTATGTATCACAAGTGCAGTATGGTATATTCTCGGTGGTAAGAAAAGAGGAGTTGCTGATGCTGTAAAGAAAGAAAAAGAAATTGCAAAAGCAAAGGTTTCAAAGGATGGAGCTCAGGTATAATTGAGAATATGTTCATTGAAATGACGAAATATTAAAAAGAAAGATAGTGTAACTGCGAGAATTCTTGTGGTTGCACTATCTTTATATTAGGAAGAATTATGTTTTGGATTTTACGCTTCATTCTTGCAAAAGAAGATAGGCGATTGCGAAAGAAGTTAGAAATGAGGAAAAGTACAATATATGAAAAGCAACTGGATGGTATACTCCAAGAAAGCGGATTTTAAGGCGGTTGGAGATAAATATGGAATTGATCAGGTGATTGCAAGAGTAATCAGGAATAGAGATGTTATTTCTGATGGAGATATTAATCAGTATTTGAATGGTACTATGGAGAACCTGTATTCACCAACATTGTTGAAAGATGCTGAAAAATCCATAGATATTATCGTGGAAAAGATTAATGAGAATAAGAAAATATGTGTAATAGGCGATTATGATGCGGATGGTATCTGCTCAACGGCAATTCTTGTGAAGGGCCTGAAAGAAGCAGGAGCGGATGTCATGTATATGGTACCTCACAGAATTGATGATGGATATGGTATTAATGTTCATATGATTGATCGGGCACTTGAGGCTGGTGTGGATACGATTATAACCTGCGATAACGGGATTGCTGCCATTTCTCAGATTGCATATGCGAAGGATAAGGGGATGACGGTCATTGTAACGGATCATCATGAAATGCCTTATGAGGAGCATGGCGGTATCAAAGAATTTCAATACACAGATGCGGATGCGGTCATTAATCCTCATCAGCCGGAGTGCAGTTATCCCTTCCAACTTCTGTGTGGAGCAGGGGTTGCATATAAGCTGATGATTCTACTTTTTAAAAAATTAGAATTAGATTTAATAAAGTTAGAAGAGCTTGCACAACTGGCTTCTGTAGCGACTGTCGGGGATTTGGTTCAGTTGAAAAATGAAAATCGTATTCTGGTTCGATATGGATTAAAGCATATGGCACATACAAAGAATATAGGTTTGAAAGCATTAATTGAAGTCTGTGAATTAGATATATATCATATGACATCTTATCATTTTGGGTTTGTAATCTGTCCATGTCTGAATGCCAGTGGAAGATTAGAGACAGCATCAATGGCAATTGAGCTGCTTCTTAGCGAAAAGGAATCAGAAGCAATCAAGATGGCGAAGGAACTTCGAGCAGTCAATGAAGAACGAAAGCAGATGACTCAGGAGGAGAAGGACAGAGCTGTATTACAGGTAGAATCATCTGATATTTTAAAAGATAATGTTTTAGTGGTATATCTTCCGGAATGTCATGAAAGTATTGCGGGATTAGTAGCGGGAGATTTGAAGGAGCGTTATTATAAGCCAACCATTGTGATTACGAAATCAAAGGAAGGTGCAAAAGGCTCTGCAAGATCAATTGAGAGCTATAATATGTTCGAGGAATTGAGTAAATGCAAAGACTTATTTACTGCCTTTGGTGGTCATCCCATGGCTGCGGGGTTATCGCTTCCAGAAGAAAATATTGATATTTTGCGAAAAAGACTGAATGAGAATCAGACATTGACTGAAAAGGAACTGACACCCTGTAGATGGATAGATGTGCCTATGCCAGTGGATTATGTAAGCTTTGACCTAGTAGAACAGTTACATGTGCTAGAACCCTTTGGAATGGGAAATGAGAAGCCTGTATTTGCAGATCGTAATCTAAAGGTTCGAACAGTATCTGTTATTGGTAAAAATAAAAATGTATTAAAATTGCAACTGGAAAGTGGCTATGGTAAAATAATCGAAGCAATTCAGTTCCGTGTAGATGTAGACAATATACCAGAACATGGACAAAGTATTTCTATCATATATTATCCCGATATTAATGAATATAATGGACGCAGATCATTGCAGTTCGTTATTCAGGAATGGAAGGCAGTACAGTAATGAATGATTATTCGTAGAAAATCTATTCTATGAAGCGACAGATATGGTTGGAAATAAGAATACGATACAGAAATGGAGAGTACAATGAAGAGATTAAAGAGAATGACAGCAGTATTTTTAGTGATGGTAATAGCAGCATTTACAATTGTAGGATGTGGAAAGAAGACTGCGAATAATCAGACAGAGGAAAGCACATCCAAAGAGGCTGTGAAATATGATGTTTCTGTTGCAGCACTGAAGGGGCCTACAGCGATAGGAATGGTTCAGGTGATGAAGAACAATAAGGAAAATAACGCTGCAAATAATTATAATTTTAATATTGCAGCGACTGCGGATGTATTCACAGCAGATTTAATTAAAGGGGATGTGCAGATTGCGGCGCTTCCATGTAATGCGGCTGCTACTCTTTATAATAAGAGTGCTGGAAAAGTGCAGATATTAGGGATTAACACCCTTGGTGTTCTTTACATATTAGATACAGGAGATTCTGTGAAATCAGTTGCAGATTTGAAAGGGAAAACAATTTATACAACAGGTAAGGGAACAACACCTGAGTATACATTAAGACATCTGCTTAAAGCAGCGGGTTTAGATCCAGATAAGGATGTGACAATTGAGTTCAAATCTGAGGCGGCTGAGGTTGCAGCAGTGATGGCACAGAGCAGCGAAGATGTGATTGCAATGCTTCCACAGCCATATGTAACAACAGTACAGACGAGTAATTCTAAGGCAAGAGTCGCACTTGATGTAACTGCAGAATGGGAAAAGCTGGAAGGAAAAGATAGCACCGTCGTAACAGGAGTGATTGTTGTTAATACAGAGTACTATAAGAATAATAAAGCAGCGGTTGACCAATTTATGAATGAGTACAAAGCATCTGTAGAGTATGTGAATGCAAATGTAGATGCTGCAGCAGAACTTGTAGAAGAATTTGATATCTTTAAAGCGGCCATTGCAAAGAAAGCAATTCCGAACTGTAATATTACATATATTACGGGAGAAGAGTGCAAGACCAAGGTAAGTAATTATCTGAAGGTGCTTTTTGAGGAGAACCCGGCAGCTGTCGGTGGCAGCATGCCAGGTGATGATTTCTACGCTAACTAAATTAGAATTCAGTGCGAGTTTCGATTGATATATTGTGTCTTATACTTCGAGTATATGATCTTCTGACTTCCGTACAAACTGTAATATCCTGATAGGAGATAACTAATTGCGATGGCAATCAGGCAGTACTTCACTGGTGCTAGACCAAACATTTCGATTGACATCAACAGAGAGGTCAACGGGCAGTTGGTTGCACCACAGAAGATGCTGACCATTCCACAGGCTGCACATAAGCCAACTGGAAGACCGAATATAGGAGCTAGAAAGCTTCCTAATGTAGCACCTACAAACAAGGCGGGGACAATTTCTCCGCCTTTATATCCGCCTCCGAGGGTAGCAGCTGTAAATACAATCTTTAAGATGAAAACATACCATGCACAGCTTGTAAAGAAGCTGGCAATAATGATGTCACCTCCGGCACCTAGATAATCAGTAGTCTGAAATATGAAGCGAAGAGCAATAATCATAAAACCTGCGATTACAATCTTTAAATAACTGTTTGAAATAAACTTATTGTATAATTTAGCTGCGGTGTGCAGACCAAGACAGAAAAATATACTTACAATTGCGAACAGGATTCCAATAAGGACCATCTTGCTTCCGGAAAGGAACGACAAATCTGGAATGCTGCCAATGGGATATACCGCACGAGAGACACCAAGATACACGGCAAATCCATCTGCAATCAGTGCAGCGAGAACACATGGAACAAGTGCAGCATAGTACATAATACCAACACTGATGACTTCCATAGAGAAGATTGCAGCAGCAATTGGTGTTCCAAAGAGAGCTGAGAAGCATGCACTCATTCCACACATAATCATGATTCGGGTATCTTTATCATCAAACTTAAATATCTTAGCAAAGAAATTACCGATAGAACCGCCTACCTGAAGGGCAGCACCTTCTCGTCCGGCAGAACCACCGAAAAGGTGAGTGATTATCGTTGAAATAATAATTAAAGGCGCAACATAGATAGGAACCTCTTCGTTAGAATGAATTGCATTGATAACGAGGTTGGTTCCTTTGCTTTTCTTGACACCGGCAAGCTGGTATAATCCTACGATTCCAAGTCCACCAATTGGCAGTAGGAAAAGCAGCCATTGATGTGTAATTCGAAATGAAGTGACATAGGTTAATGCAATGGCAAAGCCTGCACCGATACCGCCAACAACAAATCCACTGATAATGGCGCATAGAGTCCATTTTAGAAGTGTTAATGCTGCAAATTTAATTCGTTCCCATTGATTTTTTGAATCGTGCTGAGTACTATTCGTTGAAGTGGTATCTGAAGTATAGGATTTTTGATTTTCATTCGTGTTATCATTATTATTCATGTTTATGTTTTCTGTTTCTTTTATCTGATTGTGTTCATTTGTATTCATTTAAAAACCTTCTTACTCATATTACTGTTGTGATATTGTGGGTCATTGGTTACATCCTGAATAAACCAGGATGGAGCTATATAGCTGTTGGCTTCTTCGATGGATTCGAATTCAACTTCTGCGACAATGGTTCCTTTGAATACGCCATCAAAGATGTCAAGCTCTATTGTTTTTCCTGTTCCGTCAGGAATTTCATAGCGATGCTTTGTAATAATGTTTCCATCAGCCTTCTGAATAAGATGCTCATAGGATTCTTTTGTCAGCGGAAGATTAGCTTCTTCTCTTGCAAGCAGCCCGTTTCCTTTATAGGTGAGATAGTATTCGTCGTTATCCTTACGTACACGAACAACAGGATTTGTGGATAGATATCCCTGTTCGATAAGACGGCATTTGTATGGTGATAAATCTTCGGGAATAGAAGATATAAGATATTTACGTTCGATTTCCATGGTAACCTCCGGAATGATTTATTAGTCAATTGGCATCCAAAGCTGTGCTTTGTCAGTCACGAAAAAATGAGTGCTGTAATCACTTATCAGAAGATAAATGAATGCAACACTCTTATAATATGTTAGATTGTAGGAAAAAGCAAGATTACTTTTTCTTCTTTCCAGCGTTTACAGTATCTTTCAAGCCTTTACCAGCCTTGAACTTTGGTGCTGTTGAAGCAGGGATTTTGATAGCCTTGCCAGTCTGTGGGTTCTTTCCTGTTCTAGCAGCTCTCTGAGATGTTTCGAATGTACCGAAACCAACTAACTGAATCTTTTCACCCTTCTTTAACTCTTCAGCAACTGTTTCAGTAAAAGCCTTTAAAGCCTTTTCAGCATCCTTCTTTGAGAGCTCAGCCTTTTCTGCCATTGCAGCAACTAATTCTGTCTTGTTCATAAAAACTACATCCTCCTTAGAAATAAGTAAATAACAACATAATGTATTTATACTGCTAAAAGACAGGTTTGTCAACAAAATATCCCATAAAATAGCATTTTTGGGCATATTTTTTGTAGAAAATCACGATTCTTGTAATTTTTCCCATTCATTATAGAGTAAATCTAGTTCTTCGGAAAGAGAAGAATGTTCTTTGTGCAGTTCTAACAGCTTTGCAGTGTCAGTTGCAATATCAGGATCTGCATATTGTTCATCAATTTCTGCGATACGTGTTTCAATCTCATCAATACGTTTTTCAGCCTTCTGAATCGCATTCTTTTTCTTCTTTAAAAGAGCCTGCTCCTCCTTTGACTGTTTCCAGTCTGACTTGGACTGCTTAGAGGAATCAGTTAAATCTATAGAAACTGCACTGGAATTGAATGGATTCGAAGCAAGCTGTTCCTTTAAAGCGGCAGCAGTGAGGATATCTTTCTTTTCCAGGTAATAATCATAGTTTCCGATATAATTTACAACGGTCTGATTCGTAAGCTCAAGAATTCTTGTAGCAGTTGTATTGATGAAATATCTGTCATGGGATACATACAGTACGGT
This sequence comes from Lachnospira sp., assembly GCA_028693195.1. Lineage (GTDB taxonomy): Bacteria > Bacillota > Clostridia > Lachnospirales > Lachnospiraceae > Lachnospira. The sequence continues at coordinate 2,597 of JAQUVV010000050.1, read as the reverse complement.
TCCAGTATAGCTGTTCAAAGCGTTTTCCAGGATTTCCTTGGAAGTGATATCCAGATGATTCGTTGGCTCATCGAGAATTAGGAAATTCGCATTGGAAAGCATGAGTTTGGCAAGTGATACACGGCCACGTTCTCCACCGCTTAATTCACGAATATACTTGAATACATCGTCATCAGTGAAGAGAAATGCGGCGAGGGTATTTCGAATCTTCGTATTATTCATATCTGGATATGTATCCTGAAGCTCCTCAAAAAGTGTTTTATCAGGATCAAGAACATGATGCTCCTGATCGTAATATCCAATGGTTACTTTGGCACCAAGATGAATAGACCCAGCATCGGGAGCAAGAAGACCATTAATCAGCTTTAGAATGGTGGTTTTTCCAGTTCCATTATTTCCGATTAATGCAAGTCGTTCACCTCTTTTAATGTCGAAATCAATCTGGTTAAACAGCGTGACATGATCGAAAGATTTGGTTAGACCAGAAACGGTCAACACATCATTACCACTGATAATGTTTGGTTCCAGTGTGATATTCATCTTATCATTTAATTCTACAGGCTTTTCTACAAGCTCAATCTTGTCCAGCATTTTCTCACGACTTTCAGCACGTTTGATGGACTTTTCACGATTGAACTGCTTTAACTTGGTAATAACGGCTTCCTGGTGCTTGATGTCCTGTTGTTGATTGATGTATTCCTTCAACTTCATATTACGAAGGATTGCTTTCTTTGCAGCATAGTCAGTATAATTTCCTGAAAATACAGTGGCAGTACCATTATCTAATTCAATAATTTTTGTAACAATCTTATCAAGGAAATAGCGGTCGTGGGCTACAATCAGAACACTTCCATTATAAGTAAGAAGATAGGTCTCTAACCAGCTAATGGATTCCATATCCAGATGGTTGGTCGGCTCATCCAGAAGAATGATATCGGGCTTGGAAAGCAGAAGCTTACCTAATGCAACACGTGTTTTCTGGCCGCCAGATAAAGTGTCTACCTGTAAGGAAAAATCTTCATCAGAAAACCCAAGTCCTTTTAGGACTCCTGTGATTTCACTTTTATAAGCATAGCCATTTGCCATTTCAAATTCATGATTCATTCGGGTGTATTGATTGAGCAGTGTTTCTAATTCATCGCCAGTAGCAGATTCCATTCTTTTTTCAGTTGTACGAATCTGCTGTTCTAGATTGATGATGTCATGTTTGACGCTTAAGAGTTCATCAAAAATGGTGTTATGAGAGGTCAGATTCTGCTGCTGAGCCAGGTATCCAAGAGTTTTGTCTTTGGATAATGTGACTAACCCAGTATCTGCTGGCATCTCTCCAATAATGATTTTCAGAAGTGTAGATTTTCCAGCGCCGTTGATTCCAACGATAGCAGCCTTCTCCCGGTCTTCTATATGAAATGAACAGTTCTTAATGATTTCATCTGTTCCAAAGGATTTTGATATGTTATTACATGAAAGGATCATAATGTACCTCGTATAAATTTGTATTTATTGTTTATTAGTTTGCACTGTGCTGAAATGTATATTTATAGACATTTTACACATATTCATTTAAAACACATTTTACCTAATTACTTTATCAAATGCAATAAAAATATGTTTTGACTTTATAGAAAATCTATTGTATGATAGATAAGTTGCACATTGTTAAGGTTCGTGCATGTATGAAGAGATACATGAAGAAAGGTTAAGGATTTTAGATGAAATTCGAAGAGTTACAGATAAATGAGCACATTTTACGTGCGATAGAAGATATGGGGTTTGAGGAGGCATCACCAATTCAGGCTCAGGCAATTCCAGCAGTACTTAGTGGCAGAGATGTGGTTGGTCAGGCTCAGACAGGAACTGGTAAGACAGCAGCTTATGCTATTCCAATGTTGGAAAAGATTGATCCATCAATCAAGAAGGTGCAGGCGATTGTACTTTGCCCTACAAGAGAACTTGCAATTCAGGTGGCTGAGGAAATCAGAAAGCTGGCTAAGTTCATGAGCGATATCAAGGTTCTTCCAGTGTATGGTGGACAGGAAATCGTGAGACAGATTAAGTCTTTAAAGACAGGCGTACAGATTGTTGTTGGAACACCAGGACGTGTTATGGATCATATGAGAAGAAAGACCGTACATTTTGATAATGTATCTATGGTAATCTTAGATGAAGCAGATGAGATGCTGGATATGGGATTCAGAGAAGATATGGAGACAATTCTCTTAGATACCCCAGAGGATAGACAGACAATCATGTTCTCAGCAACCATGAGCAGACCAATCATGGATATTGCAAAGACATTCCAGAATGATGCAGAAATCATTAAGGTAGTAAGAAAAGAGCTGACAGTTGAGAATATTGACCAGTTCTATTATGAAGTAAGACCAAAGAACAAGACAGAGGTATTGTGTCGTCTGGTAGATATCTATAATCCACGTCTTTCAGTTGTATTCTGTAATACCAAGAGACAGGTGGATGAACTGATTTCTGAGTTAAAGGGAAGAGGTTATTTTGCAGATGGTATTCATGGTGATATGAAGCAGCAGCAAAGAGACCGTGTTATGGATGATTTCAGAAGTGGAAAGACAGAAATTCTGATT
>JAQUVV010000049.1 GCA_028693195.1 Lachnospira sp. | reverse complement strand
TCAATATCAGTAGCGAAAAAAGCGTGCAGTCATACACGGCACGCTGTAGTAGATATAAAAATAAATATACGAATTTAATATGCGGCAAAACTGCAGTAGGCAGGAACTATAATTTGCCGCGTGACATTCAACCTGAACACCGGTCTTTAAGATGGCATTAATATCATCATCTAAGCGATTCTTAGGAAGTCTATAATTAGGAATACCGTATCGTAACATTCCTCCAAGCTTTGGAAGCATCTCAAATACTGTTACCTGATGTCCCATTAACTGCAGATAATAGGCTGTAGAAAGTCCACCCGGGCCACCACCTACGATTGCAATTCTCTTACCTGTACTTGGTGCACATGCTGGCGGATCAACTTCACCTGCGTAATCTGCTGCCATTCTCTTTAATCCACGAATATTGATTGCATCATCTACAATATTTCGACGGCATCTTGCTTCACAAGGATGTTCACAGATAAATCCGCATGTAGTTGGGAATGGATTATCCTTGCGAATCAGCTTGATTGCGTCTGCATATCTGCCTTCTCCTACTAATGCTACATATCCTGGAATATCTACATTTGCAGGACATAATGCAACACATGGAACTGGCTGCTTAGACTGACAGATACATCTGCCCTGACGAATATGCTCTTCATAATCATCGCGGCATCCAACTAAACTCTTATGTACCATCTCTGCTGCTTCATAACCGATTGCACAGTCAGCCGAATCCATAATTGACTGAGCTAATGCTTCCATCTCATTAAGAGACTCCATTGTTGCTGTACCATTCATGACATCGGTCAGCATATTCTTTAACTGCCACAGTCCTACACGGCAAGGTGTACATTTACCGCAGGTCTGCGCATGACATAACTCCAAAAATGCTCTTGTAATATCCACAGGACATAATCCCGGTGGGCTTGATTCAATTCTTCGTTCCAGATCTTTATACAACTCCTCAATAACGAGCTGTGCCTGTCCCGGTGTAGGGATTTCTAATCTACTCATATAATTCCTTTCTTGCATATATTGTTTTACATACTTTGTAAGATAAATCATAAACTTTACGAAAGCCACGGTTGTAATATTGCAATCGTGGCTTTTGTAAAAGTATTATATGTGATATTGTTTGATAATACAAGAATAGTTAATAAATAGTCAGACACCGTTAATTATGTAACATGAGCTTCATCACCACTGAGAAAGTACGAACTTACACCAATGCTCCTCTCTCAAGCCACTTTTCCCGCAGCAATCGAATCAAGAACAAAACACCTCTGACACATAGCTCTGCACACATGGCAATCCACACACCAGCCAAGCCAAGATGCGGTGCCAGCAGTGCAGCTGCCACGATTCGCACGCCCCACATACTGAATAGATTCAAGATACTTGGAACCAGTGTATCTCCCGCACCGCGCAATGCTCCAACAGTCACGATGGATACCGCATATAAAGGCTCTGCAAATGCTTCAATACGGAGTACCATTGTTCCAAGCTCTCGAACGGCCACATCCCCTGTCATCATGGCAAATATCCAAGGGGCAAGAATGTACATTAATACACTGGCACTGCTCATAAACAGTACACCAAGAAGTACCGAAATTCTTGCATATCTTCTAGCAAGCTTCTTGTTTCCTGCTCCAATGCTCTGTCCCACCAATGTGGTTGCAGCCGACGAAATTCCATATCCAGGCATATAACATAACCCCTCTGCCGTAACTGCAAGAGAATTTGCCGCAACTGATGTTGTTCCAAGGGGAGCAACAATTCTCGTCGCAGTAACCTGTGCTCCACACATGACCGTATGCTCGAAAACCATGGGAATTGCAATCTTTGCAGCTGTTGTAAGACATTTTCTGCGTAATTTCCAACTTTCCTCATATACGTGTTCAGTATCAGCAACTGATTTATTTCTTCGATGTACCAATCTCAGTCTCTCTGACCGGAACACGACTACCCACAGCATCAACACCGCGACAATCACTTCTGACACTGCCGTGCCAAGGGCTGCTCCAGCGCCCCCCATACCTGCTCCATAGACTGGGATTTCCACTGAACCGATCACAAATGTACTGGATGGAAATATAAATATCCAGTTAAATATCACGTCCATTCCGCACATAGCTGCATTCAGAATGCTTGGTGTCTTCATGTCTCCACTGCATTGCAGCATACTTCCCGCCAGATAACGCATTTGCTTCACAGGAAGTGTACACGCAAAGATGAGGAAGTAAATCGTTGCATCTTTATGTATTTCAAAGGCTCCGCCCAGCCATGCCGGCAGCGGATTACTAATCAAGATTCCTAACACGCAAAAAAAGCTACTGATGAATAAGGATACAATCAAAGACTGCCTTAATACATCCCTAGCTTCCGCCTCTTTTCCTGCGCCAATCCATTGGGACACCTGCACAGAGAATCCGCTTGCTGTACCGATACATAGTCCTCCAATGAGCCATGTTGATGTTGTTACCAAACCAATAGCCGCCGTCGCATTTGCACCCATGCTTCCAACCATTGCCGCATCAATGTACTGCATAATGACAGAGCTGATTTCTGCCAGAATTGCTGGAATACTCAATATCAGAACCCGTTTGATCAGCTCTCGTTTTGTTATATTTTCCATAAATCTCCATCTATAATATATGATAATTCAGTAATACCGTCGCAAAATAATGTAAAATGTGAATCGCCGCAAAAGCTGCAACTTCACAACCTATATCAACGACTTTATTGGTGCATAAATCCTATGATTCCATCCTTGAACAATCCCAGACTATGTTCCACCTGTACTTTTGGACATGCTACATTCATTCTAATAAATGCTTTAGATACTCCTCTGTACTGGCTGCCCGCTGTCAGATATAGACCTGTTTTGCTTCTAATAAATTGACATAATTCATCTGCATTCTTTGTAACGCCTGAACAGTCAATCCACAAAAGATACGTGCAGTCTCCCTTTACTAATGAAATCTCTGGAATCTCCTTTTCAAGATATTCTGCTACCAGCTTTCGGTTACCACTAATATATTCTCGCAATTCCTCCAGCCACTCTTCTCCCTGGGTAAATGCCGCAATGACGGAATCTATTGCAAAGCAGTTCGGTTCTGCCACTTCATTGGAATTCAAGCCTCTTTCCATCTTCTGTCGCAGCATTTCATCTGGAATAACCACTGCTGATGACTGTAACCCTGCAATATTGAATGCTTTTGTCGCTGATATACATGTCACGCAATTCTCTCTGCACTCCTCATTGACTGATATAAAAGGTACATAAGACTTTCCTGGTTCTGTAATATCACAGTGAATCTCATCTGCAACTACGGTTACATGATATTTCTTACAGAGATTTCCAATTCGCACCAGTTCTTCCTTTGTCCAGATTTTACCTACTGGATTCTGTGGATTACATAAAATCATCATTGTCGTTAACGGATCCGCTAGCTTCTCTTCTAAATCTTCAAAATCCATAGAATATTCATGAGTCTGCTCATCGTAATGCAATGCATTTTCAAGGACATGTCTTCCGTGATTCTCAACAGAATGAAAGAAGATATCATATACAGGTGTCTGAATCACCACATTGTCGCCCACATTAGTCAGTCTCTGAACTGCTGTCGTAATGGCTGGAATCACCCCTGTACAGAATATGAGCCATTCTTTCTGAAAATGTGTCTGATGTCTCTTTTCCCACCAGCCAGTAATGGCATCATACCAGTTGTCCGGCACAATATTATATCCAAAGATTCCACTTTCTGCTCTTTTCTGAATTGCCTGCGTCACCGCTGGAGCCGTCTGAAAGTCCATATCCGCTACCCACATCGGGAATTCATGCTCTCCAATATCCCACTTTAAGGAATTCGTGTTACGTCTGTTATTGATTTGATCAAAATTATATTTCATATACAGTTTCCTCTCGTCATTATTACTATAAATCAGGGGTTAATTGTGTATTGGGCAATCTTGCTTAATGTATATGTCGCAGAGTATGTGTTATGCCATAAGCAGGTACTAGTGAGCCGTCGTTACTTAGCTGCTGTTCTTTAGCATCTTATGTAACGCAACGAGCGAGGTGTAGCGAAAGCGTGCCTGTGTTGGCGTAATACATACTCTGTGACCCTAGATAAATTAAGATAACCACTGCTTTAAACATCAATCTCTGTTGCAGCCCTTACAATCTTCGGATCATCGAAGATAATTTCTCCAATTGAATCGGCCTGAATTCTTCCGCTATAAGGATTCTTGATACTGTCGATACTTCCAACGATCTCAGCATCCACTGTACAATACTCAAATGCCAGATCTGTATGTGGCATCTTACAATTCTTCATGACAATATTATCCATGTAACACATTCCCTGATCACTTTCTACTGTGCAGTTAATCAGTGTTACATTCTTAGAATTCCAGCCAAAGTACTGACCTGAAATATAAGAATCATAGATTGTTACATTTTCACAGTTCCAGAATGCATCCTTTGACATCAACTTAGAATTACGAATTGTAATGTTCTTGCATCCGTCAAATGGATAATTCCCAAATAATGTGAAGTTTTCTAATTCCATGTCACTGCTTCCCATAGCAAAATATTCGCCTCTGGCAGTTACATTCTTCATCACTACATGGCTACAGTTCCAGAAGGTCTCAGCTGCATTGGCAAAATCCACATCCTCTAAATCAACTCCATCGCAGCGACGAAAACCTTTTGGTGCCTCATACATAACATTCTTCATATGAATGTCATTGGTGTACCAGATTCCTGCGCGTCCCATCTCAAAGAAAGAACTATTCTTCACATCCACATGATTACAGTACCACAATGGGTATTTCCAACGAAAGTTGCAGGATTCTATATCCAGATTTCTACTTTCTTTCAATGGGGATTCCCCATCTTCAAATGTACAATTCTCTATTCTAGCACCATCTGTCATGAATAATGCACGCTCGCCTGTTAATACCTGATTATTATATTGTTGCATGTTTATTTCCTCCATTATGAATCTCAGTGCAGTCTTCATCTTGATTTCACTATTTATGCCTTGACTACTGCTCCGTATTTTTTAGCTGAGTCTATAACACTTCTATGTCTCCGCTTATAAACTCATTATAAATATGCAAGTATAAAATAGCAAATTGTTATAAAGCATAGTGTATTATGCCTTAAAGTTATAAAGTAAAAAGACTGCTTCCCATGTAACAATAAACACATCATTTCACTACAGAAAATCAATGCTATGCATGGACAGCCGTCTTTTTTATTTCCTTCTTCCGCTATATTTTCATTTATAACATGAATTCACAGGAACCTGCGCGTTTTCGCAATAGCGTTCTATTCCTGATCTGCACATGCTTTCAACTGTTCTGCAATGGCATAGATTTCTTCCAACAGACCATTCACCTGTTTCAACGCATCCATGGCAGTATCACTTAAGGTCAGACATTCATTAGATGTTGCTGATACTTCTTCACTGGTTGCAGAAAGCTGTGAAATACTGTCCGTAATATTGGTATTGGCTTTCACAATATGATCTACCATGCCTGTCATCTCTGAAGCATTCTGATAAAGGTGTAAAATCTGAGCACGAATATCCTCAAACTTCTTGTCTGTCTGGTCAATCAACTCATTCTGTCTTTCCGATGATTCTACTGACTGCTCCATGCTTTCTGTAGCCTGTCCAGCATAGTCTGTCAGCTGACTAATAATTTCTGTAATCTCATTGGATGCATTCTTGGTCTCTTCTGATAATGTACGAATCTGATCGGCAACTACTGCAAATCCTCTTCCTGCTTCTCCTGCTCTTGCTGCCTCAATTGAAGCATTTAACGCAAGAAGATTGGTCTGCCCTGATATATTGATAATTGTTGAGATAATCTCATCAACATCCTTCACTCTTGTATTCAACTGTCTGGTTACATCTCTTGTTGTATCACTAACCTGCTTTACTGTTTCCGCCTGACTCTTTAGCTCTGTCATCATCTGCATACTCTCATCAACGATTGTCTTCGTCTGTTCTGATGCATCCTGCATGCTCTTTGTTGCTTCCTCTGCTGTTTCAATGGCCTGCTGAATATCGTATGTCATGGAGGTCTGCTGCTCAATTGCCTGTGCCGTACTTAAAGTACTGTCAGCAATATTGCTTACAGCGAAATGATTAGAATCCATACTTGAAGTAAGATTTCCTGATAACTCCTGTGCCTGATCAAACTTTGCTCCAAGCTGGTTTGCAAGCTCAATAATCTGTTCAGCCTGCTGTTTCTGCTCCTCTGCCTTATCAATAATCACCTGCTGATTCTCTCTGTTAAACTGCGTCGTAAGCTTCATTGCCATAAATGCGCCGAATGAAACAAGAATAACCAGCATAAGCTGTTCCAGCCCCTGCGAAAGCATATCCCCTGCGAAATTATTGGCAGCCAATACTTTAATAAAAAATCCTACATTTGCAACAATTGAAACAATACCAGCTCCAATTACATAAATCTTATTCATATATATTAATGTACAAATAATCATTGGATATACGTATGCGTATACAAAGCTAGTAGAACTGAAAATCAATGTTGAAATATACACAACTGTAAAGGAATTCAAACAGATTCTCATATAATTCTTAGACGTTCTAAACTTCATGTATCCACCAATATTCAAGAGAATCATAAGACCGCACAGACTAAGTCTGATTGTCCGTTCCGTCATCGGTCCGCTCGTCACTGTGGCATATAATCCACTGCATAATATGTAAACCATAACTACTAAAGACACTATAAACGCTGCCTTATTCTTCCTTAACTCCTGTGATTTCTGTAAATCCATAATTCACCTCATGCCGCGACTGTATTCTAGGAAACAGCTAATGGTGCAAGTTTGTGCGCAGCTCAAACTTGTTGAGTGGAAAATTACCATATAAGATTTTTCACACTTTCCTCCATCAGTTTATGTTAATAACATATTTAAATTAATTTTAAACCTTTTTAATATGAATTGCAATTATAGATTTATAAGCAACAACTTCCTAATGTCTCCAAAAATAAAAAGGAGACTCTGCCGTTCCTTCCTGGCAAAATCTCCTTTCTGCGTTGCTTTATATTTTATTACGCATTCATAGCCTTCTGAATCTTATCCTTCATCTGCTCCTCGCCCATTACGTGAACGATTGTCCAGAGATCTGGTGAATTCGCCATTCCTGTTACTGCTATTCTTACAATTTCAGCAATATCAGATACACTTCCCTTGAAGTTCTCTGGATTTGCCTTATATGCCTTCATATCAGATGCAAATCCAAGCTTGTCAGCAATTGCCTTCAGCTTATCAAACCACTGTGAATTATCATCATCATGATTGTACATTGCAAGATATTCATTAAGCACTGTTGTAACAGTTTCCTTATCCTGCTTAAAAGAATCCTTCTCTGCTTCTGTTGTCATATCGAAGAAATATCCAATCATTTCAAAAATCTGCTTTGCATACATGAAGTCTTTTCTTCTTCTCTTCATGCCAACACCCATATACAGGCGCAGAATTCCAAGCATTTTCTCTTTGTCAGCAAACCAGATCTTCGCCTTCTCAGGTTCATTCTCTTCTGCCCAGTCATATAAGAACTTGTACAGTTCATCCTCTGAAAGCTTAGATAGCTCATTCTTACAAATGTTATGAAGCTTGTCCTTATCGAACAATGCTCCAGACTGATTCATCTTATCTACTGAGAATGGGAATTCATTAATATCCTTATCCGGGAACTTCTCATGCCATTCTTCAAAGTTAGAGTTCAACAAAGTTAATAGATAAACCTTCATACAGTATGGATGATATCCATCTTTTCTATAGTAATCCAGTGATAATTCAGGATCCTTTCTCTTAGAAAGCTTTCTCTTTCCACCAGTTTCTTCATCAAACTTCATCAAATGTGCTGTATGTGCATATGCTGGCATCTTAAATCCTAAGATATGGAATAATTCATAATGAATTGGTGCTGAGGCAAGCCACTCTCCACCACGAACAACCATGGTTGTTCTCATTAAATGATCATCAATCGCATGTGCGAAATGGTAGGTTGGAACACCATCCTTCTTTAAAAGAACAATATCATGAATATTCTCTGGTAGCTTAATTTCTCCCTTAATGCTGTCAACAAATGTAATTTCCTTCTCTGGATCTCCCTGAGAACGAAGTCTTAATACATATGGCTTACCAGCTTTCAAATTTTCTTCAATCTCTTCCAATGATAAATTACGGCAAGTTGCATATTCTCCATAATAACCAGTAAGAACCTTCGCTGCTTCCTGCTCCTCATGTACCTTCTCCAATGTTTCTTCTGTACAGAAACATGGATAAGCAAATCCTCTCTCAACTAAGTTCTTTGCATATGCATGATAGATTTCCACTCTCTGTCTCTGGAAATATGGTCCATATGCATTCTGTGGATCTGTATCTGCAAATCCTGCACCTTCATCAAATTCAATATCGAAATAACGAAGTGCATTGATGATTAAATCTACTGCGCCGTCTACCTTACGCTTCTCGTCGGTATCTTCGATTCTTAAGTAGAATACACCACCATTTCTGTGTGCAATTCTTTCATCAGCAAGTGCGCTGTACAGATTTCCAAGGTGAATAAAGCCTGTAGGACTTGGTGCCATACGTGTTACTTCTGCCTTGTTTGGCAACTTTCTATATGGAAACTTCTCTTCATAATATTCTGGAGTGTTTACCACTTCAGGAAATAAAAGGTTTGCTAATTTCTGATTATCCATTGTTTTCTCCACTTCTGTTTCTTTTTTGCAGGTTGATTCTGCATATTTTCTTATTTTACACATATTTGTTATTTTTTTCAATACACTAAATTGATTCGTCTTCATAATCTACTGTATATCAGTCAATTTTACAGGATCTATATGAAATTCTCCCTTTCGATCTACTGTAATCAGTGTCGCACCTCTCTGCTCTGTATCGTCCTCAATTCCTGGCATAACCAGATAATCAATGCTGTATCCATAAGTCAGACGAATTCCCTTGTATTCCAGAGACTGATTATTATAATGGTCGTGACCGCAGAACATTGCTTTGGTGCTTCCTAGCTCAACTGCAGTACTAAAAAGCTTGCTTTCATACTTGGAACAGCAGATTTTATCGATCATTTTCTCTCCAAGAATGCCATAATAATAGGTAACCTCATCACTTCCAGCTTCATATAAATCATTGGCTTCCTTATATTCTCTCAATGGAATATGGAAGAACAGCATAGATGGAATCGTGTATCCCTCTTCCTCTGATAAAGCCAGCACATTTTTCTTGTACCACTCCACTTGGTCATCATGAATATAATCGTATTCATTAATAGTTCCAGAGCCTGGAATATAATCATTGGAATCCAGTAGGAACAGCGCCTGCTTCAAGGACCCATCTGTATTCCTGATTTCAATCATCTGATTGCTTCGTCCATAGATATCCGGCTGCACATATGGATAAAGCAGATTTCCAGAACTCTTGAATGAAAGTGATTTCATCAGAGAATCAAATTCTATTGGGTCTAATGTAGCCATGGCCTCTGTATCATGATTTCCATAGGTAAATGCCCACGGAATTCCTGTATTTCGCATAAAGTTTGCAAACTGCATAATTGGTGCGTTGTTATTGAGAGAGAATGACATTACTCCCATAGGAAATACCAAATCACCTGTCACTACTACTAAATCCGGTTTTGTATGATTAATTAATGCATAGCAAGCCGCCAGTGCCTGATAATCCTTGGTAACTGACATATAACTTCCACCCAGATGAATATCCGTCAACTGTAAAATCTTAAAATTCTCTTTTTCTGTTGTAATCGTATATACGCCATTGTCCTCGTCATAATCAATTTGATCTTCCTGATCCATCACATTTGAAATCGTATTGATATATGGCTGTGTCAGATATAGATTCATGGACATCACCTGGTAAGTCAACACTGAAACACATAACACGGTAACCCATGTAATTCTCTTCATATTCCGTGTAATATTCTGAAATACCAGTGCCTTTCGAACAACCAGATTGTAGAATCCACATAAGAGAAAATAAATACAAGTAAATCCAAGAAACAGATTAAATACATTTTCCAAATGATTTCTGAGTATAAGAATTATAAACATTCCAACACAGAAATATCCTGCTCCAATCAGTGAGACACGAAGCCAATGCCTTTGATATAAAGCTCTCTGCTCTTCATGGAAAAAGGTATCCGTCAGCTGCTTACACAAAAAATTCTTGATAAGTAAATAAGCCATCACCTGTAGAACCGTACTCATATAGCTAATCTGTTGTCCAACATCTCGAAGTGTATACTGGGATGACATCACAGATACCGCAATGGCAAATATAATATAAGCCAAGACTGCAATTACAAGCATAGAAGTATTCAATAATTTCTTTGCATATCGATCATGAAAATTACAGAAGAACTTACGTGCAGTAGCCTCAAAACATAAATCCTTATAATGAATGCTGTTCAAAAACCTTTTCTTCTTTATGCATGCAAATGCTAAAAATCCTCCACATATTCCTACACCAATACCATAGACCAGGAGTGTTCTCCATGAAAATTGAAAGATGATTGTAAGAATAAACCCAATTGCAAATGTAAGTGACAACCCTTGCAGGTAAATATACCTCTTAGCCTTCTTTATAATTTTCTTTGCATCTGATATTTTTAGTAATTGGCTTCCTTCATCCTCGCTTGGCAGTTGACCGGCATCTACACCTACCATCTCACAAGTTGATTCCAAGCTTTTACATCCAGCTATAATCTGCGTACCGCGTTCCAGTTCTTCGCCTTCTGTCAGTCCAGCTTCGTATTTTTCTATCAGTTTATCGCCGACTTCCTTCTTTGCCTGTTCTTCTTTTTTGGAGAAGGGCACTCTTTCAAAGACTTTATCGACAATACTTTGTAGTATTTCTTTCATTTATAGCTTTATCCTCTTTTCATTTTTATAACAGAAATTTCACCATAATCTCTTTAATCTTATTATATGGATGATATCGCACTGGCACATCCAGCCATTGATGCTTCTTCAACACACTCTTGCGATGTGAAAATGTTTCAAATCCCACTTTCCCATGATAGCTTCCCATACCACTGTATCCAACACCGCCAAATCCCATACGGGAGGTTGCCAGATGAACAATGGTATCATTGATGCATCCGCCACCAAAAGAAATGTGGCGTAATGCCCAGCTTTCCATTGCCTTATCATTGGTAAACAGATAGCATGCCAGCGGTTTTTCAAAATGTCGTATCATCTGTAGTAATTCTTCTTTGCTATGAAAGCACATGACTGGAAGAACTGGTCCGAAGATTTCTTCATTCATAATCGGTGAATCAAAGGACACACCATCCAGAATCGTTGGCGCAATCTGTAGCGTATTCTCATTCCCATAACCACCTACAATAACACGTGCTTCACTACTTCCATGAATCAATGACATCACGCGATCATAATGCTTCTGATTCACCATTCTTGGATAATCTGGATTTTCCAGAGGCTGGTCTCCTAACATCTTCTTTAGATCCCGCTTCATATACATGAACAATTCTTCCTTTACCTCCGGTGCAACAAGAAGATAGTCTGGTGCAACGCAGGTTTCACCAGAATTTAAAATCTTACCAAAGATAATTCGTCTGGCAGCCAGCTTCAAATTGGCTGTCTTGTCCACGATACACGGACTCTTGCCACCCAATTCCAAGGTCACTGGTGTCATAAAACGAGAAGCTTTTTCCAACACCATTCTCCCCACATTCACACCACCTGTGAAGAAGATGTAATCAAATCGCTGCTCTAGAAGCTCCTGATTTTCTGCTCTACCACCCTCAACCACTGCAGCCTGTGCTTTTGAAAAGTTCTTGCCAATCATCTCTGCCAGTACTGCTGACACATGGGGTGCATATGCTGATGGCTTTAAAATCACCGTATTGCCTGCTGCCAAGGCATTAATAACAGGCTCCAGACACAATAGCACTGGATAATTCCAAGGTGCCATAACCAAGGTCACGCCATAAGGTTCCGCAATTGTAAATGAAGTTGCCGAAAAGTTCGCTAGATCCGTATGCACATGTTCTCTTGCCATCCACTGCCGTAAATGCTTCTTACAATAAGACCGTTCTGACCGAGTTAATCCGATTTCTGCCATATCACTTTCCATCTTCGACTTATGAAGATCTGCATATAAAGCCTCTTCCAAAGCACCATTATATTTATTCAATGCATGTTCCAGCTTTGTGAGTGCCTGCATTCTAGCCTCATAACTTAATGTCTTTCCGGATAGAAAATATCTCCGCTGTTGATTCACTAATTTCTCTATATTCATCCGTTTCATTTCTCCTTTATATTATTAGTGTACATCTTAAATCATGCAGATAGCTTCGCAATTATCTATATTATCATTCCCTTTAATACCGATTATGCACCTTCTCGGCAAAGCACATCATATCCTTGATTTCTATCTTTGTTCCGTCATCTAACACTGCTGTTCCACTCATCTTTCCAAATACCTGATGCTGGTCTGTAACAATCAACTTGTAATCCAGCTTGGCAGCCCGGTCAATGACTGGTTCAAAGTCCATTTCAAAGCGTCCATCACTAGAAGTGAACTTCCATTTCTTCATATAGCTGTCTTCAGGAATATGAAATGTTACATCATCCATCTTATGCGCCTTTCCCTCGTAAAACAGTACATTTTCTGTGGCTGCGCTGGTATCTCCAAACCCATAGCCAATGTTAAAGCCAAATGCTTTTCCATTCAAATCACAGTTTCCAGAGCCCCAATACCAAGTGTTATCATAGGTCCAAACGCCACGTCCCCAGTCCAACGTTCCGAAATCTGTCTCTGGATGAAACTCATATCTCTTGTCTCCATACTGCATCCATCCCTCTGCACGCATACAATTGATTTTCTGATTATAATAAAATGCATGGTTCTTCGGCCACGGTGTCGCAATCACCATAGATTCCATGTCGGGCTGATACAGGCGGATATCACAGGAGAAATCAACATTTCCATGGAACCTTTGAAACTGACAGGTAATATGACGAATTTTCCCGCCCCTATTTTGCTCTAAAATATAATTCTTGTGTAACTCATGACACGACGATGCTTTACTGACATTTTCCAATTCGAATTTCAACTTCAGGCGCTTATCTTCATAAACAGAATTCCCTTGTGATGATGTTTCTGGCATCTTTAACCTGCCCATTGGAAATGCTGTGAGCACTGTCTCTGTGTGTTCCTTTCTTTCCTTAAAATCTAGAATAGATACTGATTCCAGTCCCACATATCCATCATCAGATATGGTAAATGCAGCTGCAAAATTCTGATTTAAGACCATATAATAATCCCACTCTTTAATACGGAACTTTGGTGCTTTTATATCCGCTCTCACATACCTTTGCACCTGATTTCATGACCATCCAGGTTCTCTTAAATTGCCATTCTTATTCAAGAGTCTCTGCTTCTGAACAACCTCATGATTTCTCCCCATAACTCCTCCTGTATGTTTATTTTTCCTTTTCACGCAATTATATATATTCATTATACTACATTTATAGGCAAAAAGTCTTTCACATTAATGTTTTTCATTTGTAATTTTATGATTGTGTGATATACTCTTACACATAATTTTGGAGGATACCGAACCATGAATAAATTCAAAGGAATCATCTATATCATCTGTGCTGGATTTTTCTTTGCACTGATGACATTTTTTGTAAGACTGTCTGGAGATTTGCCTACGATGCAGAAAGCGTTTTTTCGAAATGCAGTTGCCGCACTTGTTTCTGTCGTCATGCTGATGAAAAGCAAAGAACACTTCCATATTCAAAAAGGAAATCTTCCCACTCTGTTTCTGCGTGCGACCTGCGGAACTATTGGATTAATTATGAATTTCTATGCGATTGATAAGATGAATATTTCCGATGCGAATATGCTGAATAAATTGTCACCCTTCTTCGCAATCATTGCTTCCTACTTTATTCTGAAGGAACGAGCAAATGTCGTGGAATGGATAACTGTAGCAATTGCCTTTTGTGGTGCCCTAAGTTATCAACCCCCATTTCAAATGGGGGTTTAATTTTGCCCCCTCCAGGGGACAGTACTGGTTCCACCAAAGGTGGGGTTTCGCAACACCATTGCTACTCGTTGCTTCCTAAAGGAAGCATGTTAC
>JAQUVV010000048.1 GCA_028693195.1 Lachnospira sp. | reverse complement strand
AGTTCATGAAGGTTACCTTTTGGATCAGTTTACGTTAAAATATGTAAACAAGAGAACGGATGAATATGGTGGTTCGTTTGAGAATAGATATCGTTTTGCTGCGGAAATCGTGCAGGCAATTAAGAAGGTCTGTGGAAAAGACTTCCCAGTTTCTCTAAGATACAGTGTGATTTCCAAGACAAAGGGCTTCCGTGAGGGGGCATTGCCAGATGAAGATTACATCGAAGCAGGAAGAGATATGGAAGAATCAGAACGTGCGGTCAAGTACCTTCAGGATGCGGGTTATGATATGCTTAACTGTGACAATGGAACATATGATGCCTGGTATTGGGCTCATCCACCAATTTATATGCCTGAAAACTGCAACTTAGCAGATGTTGCACATATTAAGAAGTTCGTGGATATTCCAGTTGTTTGTGCAGGACGTTTAAATCCTCAGGACGCAGCAAATGCGGTGGCAAAGGGAGAAATCGACGGAGCAGGATTTGCGAGACCATTCCTTGCAGACAGAGCATGGGTCACAAAGCTGATGAATAATCAGGAGGAAGAAATCCGTCCATGTATCCTGTGTCACAGCGGATGCTTTAATATGTGCCATTACAAGGGTGTTCCGAATGACCAGGAGTTATCAGACAGTCTGCACCTTGCCCGTTGTGCAGTCAATGCAGAGACCATGCAGACAGACAAGCATTATATCCAGAAAGCTAAAAGTGCGAAGAAGGTTATTATCATTGGGGGCGGAATTGGTGGAATGGAAGCTGCAAGAGTATTAAAGCTGCGTGGACATGAACCAGTCATTTACGAAAAGAGTGATGTTCTTGGAGGTACATTTATTCCAGCCAGTGCAGAGTCTTACAAGGGAAAGTTAAGAGACTTGCTGACTTGGTATCGCTTGCAGATGAAGGAGATGAATATTGAGATTCATCTGAATACAGAAGTGAAGGATTTGTCTCAGTTTGAAGGATTAGAGATGATTGTGGCAACTGGTTCCACAGCCAGAGTATTATCGAAAGTCCCTGGAAATGAGAAGATGATAGAAGCCTGTGAATTCTTGAACGGTGCAGAGGTCGGTGAAACTGTGGCAGTTATTGGCGGTGGATTAACGGGAAGTGAGATTGCGTATGAACTTGCATTGCAAGGGAAGAAACCGGTGATTGTGGAGATGAAGGACGACTTAGTATCACAGAAGGGAGTATGTCTGGCAAATAGTTCTTATTTAAGAGAGTGGTTTGCATTACATAAGATTCCTGTTTATCTGGAAACGGTGCTAAAGGAAGTGAAGGATGGAGCAATCATTTGCACGACGAAAGACGGAGATGTAGAGATTCCATGTGATTCTGTTATTAGTTCCGCAGGATATATTTCCAAACCGCTGGTGGAAGAGAGTAAGAATGTACATCTGGTAGGGGATTGTAAGCAGATTGGCAACTTAAGAACGGTTATTTGGAGAGCTTATGAAGTAGGTATGATGATTTAGACTTTCCTGAAATGTATGATTAGTATGGATAAATATATTAGATAAACTACAGACAGATAGGAGCAAAGCATATGGCAATCAAGAATAAAACACGAGACATGACAACAGGGAATATTCTTCTTCAATTATTACAGTTTGCCTGGCCGTTGATTATTGGAAATGTGTTTCAGCTCCTATACAACACGGTAGATACCTACGTGGTTGGGAACTTTGTTGGCAAGGAAGCACTGGCAGCAGTAGGTTCTACGACAATGATTATTAATATGGTGGTATTCTTCTTTAATGGTCTGTCGATTGGTGCAGGGGTGGTAATCAGCCGTAATTTTGGCGCAAGAGATATGAAGCGTCTCCATGATGCCGTAGAGACAACCATGGCAATGACTTTTGGGCTGTGTGTAATCTTTACGATTATTGGAATCGTATTTGTGAAACCAATGCTGCTCTTTATGTCAACGCCAGAAGACGTTATGCCGGAGGCAATGGTTTACTTACGAATCTACATGGCTGGAATATCGGGACTAATGCTTTATAACATGGCAAGTGGAGTATTACGCGCAGTGGGAGATACCACCAGACCGTTGTATATCTTGATTTTTACAAGTGTCATGAATGTGATTCTGGACTTGTTCTTCGTGTTGGTATTACATCTTGGTGTAGCGGGGGTTTCCCTTGCAACCATTATTTCACAGTTCCTTTCTGCAATTGTAGTGATGGTATTTATTACGAGAACAGATGAGATTTATAAGTTTGTCTGGAAGGATATGAAGATTGATAAGGTGCTTCTTGGACAGATTCTGGCAGTTGGACTGCCAACAGCGGTACAGTCGATGATTACTGCATTTTCAAATGTATTCGTACAGTCTTATGTGAATGTCTTCGGGTCTTCGGTGATTGCGGGATGGAGCTGTTATAACAAAGTGAATCAGTTTATTATGCTGCCGATGGATAGCATGGCGAAGGCAGCAACCACCTTTGTTAGCCAGAATATTGGTGCAAGGAATGAGAAGAGATCGGATTGGGGAACAGTGGTTGCAGTATTGACAACAGAAGTATTTACGTTTTTCATTGTGTCATTGATGTTTATATTTGCAGCACCAGTCACAGAGATTTTTTCTAAGGATTCTGAGGTAATCTATTATGGAGCACTGTTCGTGCGCGTGAATACATTCTTTCTGCTGGCAAACTGCGTGAATCATACCTTGGCAGGGGCATTAAGAGGACGTGGGGATTCCAAAGGACCGATGATTATCATGCTTGCCTGCTTCGTAGTTGTTCGACAAATATATCTCTTTGTAGCAACTACATTTTTTGCTAATACACCAACAGTGGTTGCACTTGGATATCCTGTGGGCTGGGTAGCCTGCTGTATTGTTGAGGTGTCCTATTTCTTTTATAAGCTGCGAAAGATGAAGGTGTCGGAGTAGAGGACATCGAATATAAAATCAATAGAATGAAAACATAAATCCTGCACATATTAAATGATAAAAGATGGGGAATAAGCGCATTTTGCATATTCTCATCAAAAACAATGAATAGAGGTTTAATATGAGCAACCATTTAAAAAATCAGACAAGTCCGTATTTATTGCAGCATGCGGAAAACCCAGTAGAATGGTATCCCTGGGGTGAGGAGGCATTCGCACGGGCAAAATCAGAAGATAAGCCGATTTTTTTGAGCATTGGATATAGCACCTGTCACTGGTGTCATGTGATGGCGCATGAAAGCTTTGAGGATGAGGTAACGGCGAAGATTTTAAATGAAGAGTTTATAGCAATCAAGGTGGATAAGGAAGAAAGACCAGATATTGACAGTATCTATATGTCTATATGCCAGACATTTACAGGAAGTGGAGGCTGGCCTACCAGCATATTTATGACAGCAGATCAGAAAGCCTTCTTTGCAGGAACTTATTTTCCAAAGGAGCGGAGATTCGGCATGGTCAGCTTTAAGGAACTGCTGTATCTGATTATCGATCAATGGAAACATGACAGAGAAAAGTTGTTGGAAACAGCGGATACAATCGTTGCGTCATTGAATCCGAAGGAATCAGACAAGTCCGATTTTGAGAAGGTAGATAGAAGAAATGTCAAAGATAGAATAGACGGAAGTGATATTCATATAGAATTATGTCAAAATGCGGTGGAGCTGTACCGAAGAACCTATGACGAAAAATACGGAGGCTTTGGGAATGCACCCAAATTTCCAGCGGCACATAATCTGATATTTCTTATAAATGATTATGAGAAGTACAAGAAGCCAGATGTGCTGGATATGGTGGAACATACGCTGCTACAGATGTATCGTGGAGGATTGTTTGATCATGTTGGCTATGGATTTTACCGCTACTCTACAGACCGTTATTTCCTTGTACCCCATTTTGAAAAAATGTTGTATGACAATGCACTTCTCATGGAAGCATATAGCAGATTCTATATGGTGGCGAAGAAAGAATTGTTTCGGGAAATTGCGGAGAAGACGGCTGATTATATTTTGCGGGAGATGACTGCGAAAGAGGGCGGCTTTTACAGTGCGCAGGATGCAGATAGTGAAGGCGAAGAAGGGAAGTATTATGTCTTCACACCAGATGAGATTATTGATTTATTAGGACGTCAGACTGGGGAACAGTTCAATGCATGTTATGATATTACAGACTATGGCAATTTTGAGGGAAAGAGCATTCCGAATCTGTTGAAAAGTGATGTGAACAATCGGGAAATGGAGCAGTATCATAAGGCGGTTTACGAATATCGAAAGAATCGGGTCTCACTACATTTAGATGATAAGATCCTGACAGCATGGAATGGTTTGATGATTGCAGCTCTTTGTCAGGTGTATCGTATTAGCAGGAATGAGAATTACCGGGACGCAGCCATAAGAGCAGAGCGGTTTATAGATGAGAAAATGTGCCAGGGAGATGATTTGTATGTCAGCTATCGAGCTGGGAAATGTGGAACGAAGGGATTCTTAGCGGATTATTCCAATTATATTTATGGGTTGCTTGCGTTATATGATGTGACCTTGGAAGAGAGATATATGGATAGGGCAAAGCATATTTGTGAAAAGACCATTCAAGATTTCTGGGATCAGGAGCATTATGGATTTTATCTATATGGAAGTAATCATGAGAATATGATTATGAGGCCGAAGGAGACTTATGATGGGGCTATGCCAAGTGGAAATTCCGTGATGGCATATAATCTGGTTCGCCTGACACAGTTTTTTGAGGAGAATGAACTGGAACATATAACTGTGAATCAGTTGGAGTTTTGCAGCAGAGAAGCAGCGCGTTATCCAGTGGGGTATGCCATGTTTCTTGTGGCACTGCAAAACTTTGTTGAGCCACCTGAAAAGATTGTGGCTGTTATTTCAAAAGAAGACGAAAAGACGGAGAAAAAGAAGCTTCCATTCCAGACCTCGCAGAATAGTATTGTAAAGATTGTGTTAAATGGACAGGAGGGGTATAGAATGAAGAATGACCAACCTACCTATTATATCTGTAAAAATCATAGCTGTCAGCCACCGACAAATCAGTTGTAAGTTCACCTAAATTTCACTTTTTAGACAAAGATTCACCTTTTTCTTTGCATATACTCATGAGTACAAAGAGAAACTCATGAACAAAAGAATCACGCAGCAAATTCAATTTGAATGAAGGATTGAAGGCTGTAGATTATGAAAAGGAAAAGGGATTGAATATGATTAGAAAAAAATGTGTTGTAACAACAGCGGTGGCTGTAATGATGGCAGTAGCATTAGCAGGGTGTGGTGCATCAGCAAATAATACGACAGGGAATGAGATAACATCCACAATTGGAAGCGCTTCTGGTTCGACATCGGGAAACGCATCATCCAGCAGTTCTTCCAGCAACGCAACAGGAAGTGTTGTAGCAACAGGGGATTCAGAGATTTTTACAGAAAGAGATTTAGAGCAGCAGGCAGACCTCTCGGATGCAACAAATCTGACGGTTACCAGTGGTCAGGATATTACGATTACCAAGAAAGGTGTTTACGTGATCAGCGGAACAGCTACAGACTGTACAATTATTGTTGAAGCAGTGGATGATGAGAAGGTACAACTGGTACTAGACGGCGTCTCTATCACGAATACAGATGCACCTGCAGTTTATGTGAAATCTGGAGATAAGGTGTTTGTGACGACAACCAGTGGAAGTACCAATACATTTTCAACCACAGGCACATTCGTGGCAGATGGAGAGACCAATCTGGATGCCGTGATTTTCTCGAAGTCTGATTTAGTGTTAAATGGACTTGGAACATTGAATATTACATCCACCAAAGCAAATGGAATCGCCTGCAAGGATGATTTAAAAGTGACAGGAGGAACATACCAGATTACATCTGCAGAAGACAGTATTGAGGCAAATGATTCAATCTCAATCTGTGATGGCACATTTACCATTACATCATCAAAGGATGCAATTCACTGTGAGTATGATGAGGATGATACAGTAGGTTCTGTTTATATCTCAGGTGGTACTTTTAACATCAGTGCGGGAGACGATGGCATTCAGGCAACAACCATTGCACAGATAGAAGGTGGAACAATCCATATTACTAAATGTGTGGAAGGAATAGAGGGTACCTATGTGCTGATCAATGGTGGTACCATTGATATTGCATCTTCCGATGATGGAATTAACGCATCGAAGAAGAGCACGGCATATACAGTGCAGATTGAATTCAATGGCGGGGACACTACGATTGTGATGGGAGCCGGCGATACGGATGCGGTGGATGCTAATGGAAATATCACTGTCAATGCTGGAAATATTACCATTACAGGACAGTCCTCTTTTGACTTGACGGTACAGGGGTTATTAATGGAGGAACGGTTATCGTCAATGGTTCTCAGATTACCACCATGCCAACTCAGATGATGGGTGGCGGTGGCGCTGGAGGTATGGGCGGCGGTAATGCCAATGGAAATGCTGGCGGCATGAAGGGTAATGGAAATATGAGATGGTAAGCTTGAAATATAGAAATAGATAAAAATATAATTTGTAGTGCAACGTATAAGATAGACCCTATGGGGTGATAGAACACATATATCATCACTTAGGGTCTATTTGCGGTTTTATTCTGGAATCATTAGATGGAATATGATAAGATAAAAATGAAGTTATAGAGGAGGTCGACAATGGATCGGATTGAATATATTGTTGCAAGAATTGACGGAGATTATGCATATCTTCGAAAGATTGACAGCTCAGATGCGGAGGATAAGTGTGTTGCCAGAGCATTCCTGCCAGATGAGATTATGGAAGGCAGCAGAGTTGTTTATGAAATGATGTCGTATGACATGGCATAGTAATAGAAATTAAAAAATAAAAATGATGTATTTGCATAGAGGAAAGCATATAATTGTTCAGAAGGTACTGAACAGCTATGAACATTTATTAATTAGAATAGTAGGAGATTAACATATATGAGTAACGATGAGACAAAGAATAACGCAGGTAGTGGATTGATTGCAATGGAGTTAGAGGATGGAACAACTGCTGATTTTGTGATAGATGCTGTTTATTTAACACAAGAACATCAGTATATTGCACTTCTTCAGGTAGATGAAAACGGAGAAATCGCAGATGATGCAATAGTGAAAATCTGTCGTTACACAGCATTGGATAATGGACAGGCGGAATTGACAGACATCGAAGATGAACAGGAATTAGAGACTGCGCAGAACGCCTATCAAGATTTAGTGAATGAATTTGAAGAATAAATATATAACTTACTAAGAAGGATGGAAGAGACTTGAATCAGAATATTGTAAAAATCGGACATTTTAGTCCTGACCATATGGAACAGATGGTTGAATTATGTAAGGATTTAGTTCCGGGAGGCTGTAACTTAGAGAATTTTACACAGAACTATATGAAGATTAGAAATGATCAGGCATATTACATTGTTGAAGCGACAATTGACGGAACAATGGTTGGCACAGCAATGGGGGTCATTATTACTGCTTTGGATGGTAACTTTATGGTTGTTGAAAATGTTGTAGTATCGGAACAGTGTAGAGGACAGGGCGTTGGAAAGCTGATTCTAAAGGAACTGGACAGATTCGCATTAGAGAATCAATGTACTTATGCAATTCTGGTTTCATCAGGATTCCGTAAGAATGCTCATAAGTTTTATGAGGCAGTTGGATATGTGGATGATGTCAGAGGATTCCGCAAAAATTATATTTAATATGCAACAGCGAAAATCCCCTGCTTTAGAAGAACTCTGCAATGGTGCGCGCCAGATGTTCTGGATTAAAAGGCTTTGCAACATGTGCATTCATGCCGGCTGCTTTACAGTTTCGGATATCTTCATCATATGCATTGGCGGTCATTGCGATAATTGGAATTGTCATTGCATCAGGATGATTCGATTTTCTGATGGCGGCTGTGCACTCCAGTCCATCCATGACTGGCATACGAATATCCATTAATATTACATCGTAGAAACCGTGAGGGCTGTTGGTAAAGCACTGTAGTCCTTCCTACCCATCATGAGCAATAGTCGTTGTGCATCCATATGTCTGTAAAAGCTTAGAGGCGATTTCTGCATTGAGAGGATGATCCTCACATAGAAGAATCGTTCGTCCATTAAGCTTAGATATAATTTCTTCGTTGGATAAAATCTTTTGGCCATTGTAGGTCTGTATCTGCTCTTTTACAATCTTGAAATCTAGGTATACGGTAAATGTAGTTCCAGAACCAAGCTTACTGTTTACATCAATCTGTCCATTCATCAGTAAAATCAAACTCTTTACAATAGAAAGTCCCAAGCCAGAGCCACCATATTTGGCGGTTGTGGAAGCCTGTTCCTGTTCAAAAGGATGAAACAGCTTGTCATGAATGAAGCTTTCGCTCATACCGATTCCAGAATCGGAGATGATAAATTTGGTATGAATGGTATCGTCTGTCTGACCAATGCATTCACCAGAAAAGAAGACATCGCCACCTTCTGGAGTGAACTTAATTGCATTGGAAAGAAGATTGATAAAAATCTGTTCTAATCTTAAGGCGTCCACGTAACAGAGTGTCTGATTATCAAAACCGGTATCCTTGATATGAAATGTGATATTCTTCTTTTCTGCATTTGTGCGAACCATGGTTACGATATTGCAAAACAAATCATAGCAGCATTCTGGAGCTGCGTTCAATCGCAGTTTTCCTGCATCTATTTTCTGAACATCGAGAGTATCATTGATGAGCCCCAGCATGTATTTGCCAGATTCATCAATCTTTTTTATGTTTTCGTGAAGGACATCGATATCATTTTCTTCTTTAGATAAAGCAGTCATTCCCAGAATTCCATTCATAGGAGTACGCATATCATGGCTCATGCGGGAATAAAAATCAAAGTACAGCTGTCCCTCTTTTGCCTTGACAAATCTGAAATAGAAATATAGAAACAGACAAATGGTAATAAAACCAATTACGGCAAATCCCGTAATCATAACAGCAATCACTCTTTGAGCTGAAGCCTGAAACTTATCAGGAGACATGTCGATACCAAGGAGACCAACAAAATGTCCCTCTGTGGTATAAAGCGGTGTGTATCCTGTAATAAAGTTGCCCCACGCATCAGAAGAGAACTCGGCATAAGAACAATTTCCATGAAGACCAGTCTCCTGAGCCTCGGTTAGTGCAGTATAGCGATAGATATCATCTCTCTGTGCTGCAATAAAATTTCCATTTTCAAACTTTCCATTGAGCAGCCAGACGCCATTAAGGGGAGTACCCACCTCGTAGCCAAAGAACTCTGCTGTCTCAGCATCTGTGGTGTACTTAATCTCGTTATCCTTTAATTCTGTAATAAC
This sequence comes from Lachnospira sp., assembly GCA_028693195.1. Classification (GTDB taxonomy): domain Bacteria; phylum Bacillota; class Clostridia; order Lachnospirales; family Lachnospiraceae; genus Lachnospira. Next base: position 4,898 of record JAQUVV010000048.1, on the reverse strand, counting down.
GTAAACATTCGTAATATCAGTACGCAGATCAGCATTATTGACAACCTCCATAAGTCGCATATTAATGGGATCTACTTCCATTTCATTGAAGGAAATAGATTTCATATAATCGAATTCTTCATCGGTGATGGAAAAATTGAGTCTGGTTAGCTCTGCAAAATCAATTGCCATATTCTCATTGGCAAGAAGCAGTTGGTTTTTGATATAACTGCTGCTTAAATGCAGAGTAATGCCGCCCAGCAACACGAATATGATAGATATAATCAGGATTAATTGAAAAAGTTTTACACGATGTTTTTTCTTCATATATATGTCCGTTTCTGCGGAGTTTGCACGCATGATTTATATTTGCTTTTTACGAAATTCTAAAATAATTATATCAAAGTCATATAATGTAACTATTATAGTATATTTTCTGAAAATGTGGAAGCATTTATAAGAGTTTTGTGTCATCTTAATTTATATCTATCATTTTGTGAGCAATAGTGATAAAATATAAACAGATAATAGTCGTGAACAAACGGAATAGGAAGGACATCAGGAGGTGCTTATGACAAATGATAAGAAACCACCAATTTGCAAAAGCTTTGGGTATGCCTTTGAAGGAATATTTACATGTATCAAGAAAGAACGGAATATGAAGATTCATTGCGTGATGGCAGTTCTAGTGGTCATAGCAGGATTGATATTGAAGATATCTTCTATAGAATGGTGTGTCTGTCTGGCATTGTTTGGATTGGTTATGGCGTTGGAGCATGTGAATACTGCGATAGAGGCAGTTGTGGATTTGGTCACGGAAGAGAGAAAGCCGTTGGCGAAGATTGCGAAGGATACGGCGGCAGGAGCGGTACTGATTGCGGCGATTATGGCTGCAATCGCTGGATTGATTATTTTCGTGCCGAAGATTCTTGGAATTCTAGCGTAACGCGTGAGGTGCAGAAAAGAAAGGAGAATACATGATGGAGAGTTTAGGAGAAGGATTAAAGAAGATTATTTTAGCAGGAATCGGTACTGCGGCAACAACCGTAGAGAAGTCAAAGGATATCCTGGATGATATGGTAAAGAAGGGTGAATTGACGGTAGAACAGGGAAAGGTGCTTAATCAGGAGTTAAAGCATAACATCAAGGAGACAGTGAAGAATAATGTGAATGTGTCTATGAAGGCATCGACACCAGAAGAATTAGAGGAGATGCTGGCAGATATGACACCAGAGCAGTTAGCACAGTTGAAGGAGAAGCTTGCTGAGGTGGAAGCAAATAAAGCGAAAGCAGCGAATGAACCAGAGGAAGAAGAATCAGAGGAAGCTGTAGATTCAGAAGAGACAGTATAAAGTCGGTAGCATAGAGATAAGTTATGTAAAACAAGGACAGACAACAGGGGAATCGAATGGATAATAACGAGAAAGAAAAAACTGATGGCAGGAGCTATGGCTCTCGTCTGAAAGAGATGACAGCAGTCTTAAAAAAGCATGAAATTACCCAGGGAATTACGCCAGAAAAGGTTCGGCTGATTATTGAAGATCTGGGGCCGACATATATTAAGCTTGGTCAGATTATGTCTTTACATTCCGATATTCTGCCAAAGAAGTATTGTGATGAATTGATGAGACTTCGTTCCGACGTGGCACCAATGCCATTTGAGGAAATGTTGAGTGTTATCGATGAATCTTATGGATTTTCATGGAATGACGTGTTTGCGCGAATAGAAGTGGAACCACTAGGGGCAGCATCGATTGCGCAGGTACACCGTGCAAGATTAAAGACCGGGGAAGATGTGGTAGTTAAGGTGCAGCGAAGAGGAATCTATGATGTGATGTCTCGGGACATTGCACTGATGCATAAAGCGGTGAAGCTGGTGCCGCCGATTAGTCTCAAGGAAATGGTCGATATTGACATGGTTTTAGACGAGATGTGGAGAGTCGCTCAGGAAGAGATGAACTTTCTGACGGAAGCATCTAACATGGAGGAGTTTGCAAGGAATAACAGAGATGTTGCATTCGTAGAAACGCCGAAGCTTTATAAGGAATATTCTACAGCACATGTCCTTGTTATGGAGTATATTGAGGGATGTCAGATCGATAATAAAGAGGAACTTATTAAGAATGGATATGATTTGGATGAAGTTGGAAGTAAGTTCATAGATAACTTCATTCGACAGGTTATGGAAGATGGATTCTTTCATGCAGATCCCCATCCGGGGAATGTGCGGGTTCGAGACGGTAAGATTGTCTGGATTGACATGGGAATGATGGGACGGCTGACGGAACATGATCGAATTGAGATTTCTAAGGCGATTCAGGGGATCGCAATTAACGATATTGGAATGATTCAGCAGGCAATTCTTGCAATTGGAGAATTTCGAGGTAAGCCCGATGAAGCAAAGCTTTACGAGGATATTCGAGGACTTATAGATAATTATGGTCAGCAGGATATTCGTGATGTTGATATTGCGGCATTTCTTCAGGAGCTGATGGAGGTTATGAAGGCAAATAAGATTTCTATGCCACATGGTCTGACCATGCTTGCCAGAGGACTTGTACAGATGGAGGGTGTGTTAGCAGATATTTGCCCTGATATTAATATGGCAGAAATTGCCAGTGCGCGCATGAAAGTGCAGATGTTTCAGAAGTTTGACTGGAAGAAAGAATTAAAAGATGACGGAAAGCTGCTCTACCGTTCAGCACACCAGATACTGGAGTTGCCAGGACAGCTATCAGAAATCCTGCAGGCATATAAGCGAGGACAGAATAAAGTAAATCTGGATCTCCATGCGTCCAAAGAACTAGCGCAGTTGCTGCATAGGCTGATTCGGAATATTGTCATGGGACTATGGGTCATGGCATTATTAATCAGCTCTAGTATTATCTGTACAACAGACATGGAGCCGAAGCTGTACGGCATTCCTGTACTGGGAGTGGCAGGTTATTTATTTGCATGCATCATTGTGTTATATGCGTTGATTAAGCATTTTATATCGGTGAAGTGAACATATGAATGAAACATTAGAGGTTACGAATTTGAATTATATAAATTATAGATAATCCGAGCTACCGTTTCAGGTGGTTCGGATTTTTCACTTTCTTCCCACTTTAAAAATGTATTGAGCAGTCCACCTGCATAGCAATACATCTCATATGGGGAGTGATTGACATCATGAGAAAAATAATCCAGCATAAACTGATTGATGCCATCCAGCATGAGACAATGCATATTCTGATGGTTTAGAGTTGTAAAAAACAGGGCATACTTGTCAAAGAATTCCAGAGAGAACTGAATATGCGACTGCTCCAGAAAATGTCCAGTTTCTGGATTGGCATTACTTGCCGTCAGATATTCCGCAATAATTTCCTGAAGGTAATTCGTTAATGCATCATATAGAGAATTAAAATAGTTATAAAAAGTTTTTCTGGAAACACCTGCTCGTCTTGTAACGGCAGATATCCGAATATCATGGAATCGTTCTTTCTGCATCAAATCAATGATTGCATCTGCAATACATTTTCTGGTAAATGCAGTTCTTGTATTTTTATGAAAATGTATTGCCATAAGTGAAATCCCTCCGAAAAGTATACAAAAAGTCTCTTTTTGTAAATTGTAACACATAATAGCATAGTATACAATAACACGTAGATATTAAAACTACATCAATAAAGTAATTATTAAGTTATGAATGTGGGAAGAGTGAAAATATATCTAAGAATTGTTTGCAAGTTATTGCAAGAAATGGAGATTAATATGAAAAAGAGAAAATATATTGTGGATTCGTCCTGTGATACATTTGTATATCAGGGAGTGAACATACAGTCTGCACCACTGGTTATTTCAACAGAGGAGAACCATTGGATAGATGATGGACATATGGATGTGCATCATATGCTGGATACCCTTGAAAATCATAAGGGGAGATCTTATACCGCTTGTCCAAGTGCGGAAAGCTGGCTGAACGCATTTGAAGGTGGAGATGAAATCTTCGTAGCAACAATGACAAGTGCGTTGTCTGGAACCTGCAATTCTGCCATTGCAGCAAGAGAAATATATTTACAGGAACATCCGGATGCGAAAATTACTGTAATTGATACACTGAGTACAGGCCCAGAGCTGCGATTGGTTGTAGAAAAATTAGTAGAATTGGGTGAGACTGATCTGACATTTGATGAGGTTGATGCGCAGGTTAGGGAATATATGCATCAAACACGATTGTTCTTTGCTTTGGGATCTCTGCATAATATGGGACAGAATGGCAGAGTGAATAAAGTGTTGGTTTCAGCAGTTGGATTGCTCGGTATTAGCATTATTGCGACGGCAAGTGAAGATGGAAAGGTGAAACCAATTTTTAAGTGCCGTGGTGAGAAAAAAATAGTAAAGCATATGCTGGAAGAATTGAAAGCGGCGGGATATGCTGGTGGAAAGGCTCGAATTAGCCACGTAGAGAATGAAGAGATTGCCAGAAAGCTGGAAATAGCAGTGAAAGAAAAGTATGGTGACGTAGATGTTACAGTATATCCAGCTGGTGGTCTCTGCAGTTATTATGGAGAACGTGGAGGAATTCTGGTGGGCTGCGAAATCAATGGATAGGCAGCCACATGAAACCAGAAACCATGATGCTTGTTTTTACTGGAGCATGTCTGTATCGTTCACATAAATTGCAAAATCTTCCAAATCATTTCTTAAGTGCTGCTTTAGGTGGTCAACTTCATCTTTCTGATATTCTACATCTGAGATATTCGAGAAAAGGTTTACTTTTTGAGATAAATTATTATAAAATATTTTTACTCAAACTTCGCACATAGAAATTAGCTATGCACCTTGAAAATTCAATACCTGGCAGTTATTCAGTTATCAAAGATCAGTCATTATGCGGCTTGTAATTGAGATTTTAGCAAAGATGGAATTGCATT
>JAQUVV010000290.1 GCA_028693195.1 Lachnospira sp. | reverse complement strand
TCAGGTAAATGGTAAGGTGAAGGGAAATGTTGAACTTGCAGTAGATGAAGCTGACGATACCGCCAAAGCGAAGGCAAAAGAAGTTCCTGGCGTCGCAAGAGCAATTGAAGGAAAGACTATTGTGAAGGAAATCTATGTAAAGGGAAAGATTATGAATATCGTTGTAAAGTAATAAAATGTACTTTTATTAATACGTATTTGAATTGTTTCTTTAACAGTAGTATAATAAAGAAAAACAGCCCATAACAGAGGCCTTTTCAGAATAGCAGAATATTTTAACAGGGATGAAACTGATAAGACACAGCAGTTCATCCCTGTTTTTTTATCTTAATACTAGGCAAAAGTATATACAAACCGAGGGAGGTACATATGAATGCAGGAGAAACGATTAAAGTCGTAAGAGTAGAACTGGGACTCAGCCAGAGTGAGATGGCAGAGAAATTAGGAGTGAACAGCCAGTCTATTTCAAGATGGGAGACAGGACTGCATTTTCTAAAGAAAAAGATTGCGGATCGCATATTAAAGTTTGCAGAGACAGCAGATATATCAGAAGGATCTAAGAAGATTATAGAAGAATGGCTGGATGCAGGAAGACGCTATGGCGTGTCGGCGGAGGATTATGGATTCCCCAACATTGATCAGGATTTATTATGCATGATAGCAGATACTTCAGTGAACGCAGCTTATGTCATAGAGGCTGACACTTATCAGGTGCTTTATGTCAATAAGGCAACGAAGAAAGATTACGATTACTGATACTGGAATTGGAATGAGTAAAAGTTTTCTTCAGAATGGAATTTTCCAGCCATTTAAGCAGGATGAGCATCACGTAAATCCAGAAGCAACAGGTACAGGATTGGGGCTATTAATCGTCAAGAAGCTAGTGGAACTAATGGGTGGCTCGATTCAGGTAGAAAGTGAATTGGGAACAGGAACGCGATTTACTTTGCATCTAGATTTCGAACGTGTGAATCATGAAGAGATACTAGAACATGTAAAGACACGCTCTGAGCAGAAGGGTTCCGTTGTAGAAAAAATCAAAGGAAAGCATATTCTTTTAGCGGAAGATCACCCGGCAAATGCAGAGATTGCACGTAGATTGTTGGAGAAAGCTGGATGCCAGGTGGAATGGGTGAAGAACGGAACCGCTTGTATAGATGTCTATAGAAAGGCTAAGGCATATGCATTTGATGTAATATTAATGGATATCAGAATGCCAGGAATTGACGGACTGACAGCGGCAAAGGAAATTCGACGAATGTCTAAAGAAGATGCACAAATAATTCCTATTATTGCAGTGACAGCCAATGCGTATGAAGAGGATGTTCAAAAGGCACTGGATGCAGGTATGAATGGACACCTTGCAAAACCAATTGATCCACAGAACATGTACGAGACTATTGCACGTGTTATTGAGAATGTTTAGAAAAAGAAAACGAAAAAATAACAGGTTGAATTATGCAGGGTCAATATACTATAATCTCTTAAGATGCGATTGCACAATGATTATCAAAGAATGAAGAAGTTCACTTTGAGAATTATGGCATAGATAAAGTTTGGCATGAACACATTAAAGTGAGGTTATAGAGATGAAGAAAAATCTAAAGAAATTAGTACAATATTACAGACCATATCTGGGAACATTTGTCGCAGATATGGTCTTTGCTATACTTTCGGCGGTGGTAACACTTGTGATTCCGCTGGTGGTGCGCTATATTACATCAACAGTGATATATATGGATAGCAGTAGTGCAATGAAGGTGATTCTTGGACTGGTTGGAATGCTGGTTGTATTGGTACTGATGCAGATGGGGTGTAATTATTACATTTCTAATTATGGTCATGTAATGGGGGCAAAGATAGAATATGATATGAGAAAAGAAATCTTTGATCATTATCAGAAGCTTTCTTATTCCTTTTATGATGAGCAGAAGGTAGGACAACTGCTATCAAGAATTACTTCTGATTTGTTTGATATCACAGAACTTTTACATCATGGACCAGAAAATATTGTGATTTCATTGATTAAAATTATCGGAGCACTTTGTATCCTGGCAGCAATCAGCCCATGGCTCACGTTTGCAGCTTTCTGTCTAATTCCATTCATGCTTGTTTTTGCCTACAAATTGAATCGACAGATGAAGCGCGCATTCAAGAGAAATCGTGAGAAAATTGGGGAAATCAATGCGCAGATTGAAGATAATTTATCTGGGATTCGCGTTGTGAAGTCATTTGCAAATGAGGATATCGAGAATGCGAAGTTTAAAGAAGGTAATGATAGATTTTTAGATTCCAAAAAGGATAGCTATCACTATATGGGGCAGTATCATGCGGGACTTACTGCATTTACAACTTTGATTAATGTAGTTGTAATTGCAGTTGGGGGCATTGGAATCACTAGAAACTGGGTGAATGTTACGGATTTTGTGACATTTTTACTGTATATTAATGTGTTTACAGATCCAGTGAAGGTTCTAATTGATTTTACAGAACAGTTTCAGAATGGGTATTCGGGATTTGAACGCTTTGAGGAAATCTTGGAAATTGTGCCAGAAATTCAGGAAAAGGAAGATGCGGTTGTACTCGGAGACATATATGAAAATCATGAAAGCCATGATATAGCAGGGCAGGTGGATTTCGAAAATGTATCCTTTCGCTATAATGAAGGAACTCCGGCTGTTCTTGAAAATGTAAATCTGCATGTAAAACCAGGGCAGTATGTGGCACTGGTTGGGGCATCTGGAGTAGGAAAATCTACATTGTGCGCGTTGATTCCAAGATTTTATGAGGCGACTACAGGCTCTATCCGAATTGATGGAATTAATATTAAAGATGTAACACTAAAGAGCCTGCGGGATCACATTGGTGTGGTACAGCAGGATGTATATTTGTTTATGGGAACAATTCGGGATAATATCCGTTATGGGAAACCAGATGCAACGGATGATGAGATTGTTGAGGCAGCAAAGAATGCGAATGCACATGAATTCATCATGTCCTTCCCGGATGGGTATGATACAGATATTGGACAGAGAGGCGTAAAATTGTCAGGCGGACAGAAGCAGCGTCATTT
>JAQUVV010000047.1 GCA_028693195.1 Lachnospira sp. | reverse complement strand
TGAAAACATCAAGAAAACCATTGAGCAGGGCGGTCTTTCAGAGATGATTGAACTTGTAGAGCAGCATGTCAATGTAGAGGATTATACTTCTATGGATATGGCAGCAGCACTATTGAAGATGGTGATTGGAGATTCGTTAGATAAGAATGAAGATGTAGAAGAAATCCATTTCAACGCAGATCGTGAAGATGGTGGAAGAATGATTCGTCTCTTCATTAATATTGGTAAGAAGGATAAGATTACACCAGCCAATATCTTAGGAGCAATCGCAGGAGAATCAGGAATGCCTGGTAAGCTGGTTGGTTCTATTGATATGATGGACAATTATACTTTTGTTGAGGTTCCTGCAAAGCATGCTGATAAGGTCTTAAATGCCATGAATAATGTTAAGATTAAGGGCAGAACTGTTAACATGGAAAAGGCCAATGATGGTGGCGGAAGAAAGAGAAAGAGTAAAGATAGAAAACCAGACAGAAAGCCTGAAAGAAAATCTGAACGTAAAAATAGAGATAAATAAGATTTAAACAGTAAATAGAGCTGTCACATGTCTGATATACAAGTGTGATAGCTCTATTCCTTTATATTGCGAATTTATACTGAATGATATATACTTTACATAAGAAAAGTTCGGAGATAACATATGCAAGTACAGTTCTCATTTTGTGTAGATTGGAGTGTCTATGAAGGAACGAAAGATGTCAGGGTTAAGGAAACAGATGCTGCTGAAAGCGATAGTCCCAATGCTGCTGTTGACAGTTGTCATTACAATTATGGCGTTTCAAGCATTTACAAGTGCAATGGAAAAAGAAGTGAAGAACGAGCTTCAATATATATGTGATATATTCCAGTCGGATTTTGAAGAACAATATCCAGGAGATGTTACAAAAGAGGGAGAAGGAGAAGTTCGAATCTATAAAGGCGGCGTATTACTGAATGGAAAGAATGAACTTCTGGATCGAATTAAGAATTTATGTGGAATTGATGTGACTGTTTTTTATCATGATATGAGAGTATTGACATCTATTAAGGGGCAGGATGAGAAGCGTATTATCGGAACAGCAGCGAATTTCAAGGTGGAACAGGATGTCATAGAGAATGGTAAGATATCTTTCTATAATAATGTAACAGTTAATGGAGAGCCGTTTTATGGATATTATAAGCCATTGTATAATTCTGATGGTGTCTGTGTTGGTATGATTTTCGCGGGAAAAGAAGCAGCTTCCGTGAAGAGAAGTATATCGGCATCAATATTGCCGTTGGTACTTGTTGCGATTGCGGGGATGGCCATGGCGGGCGCATATATCATCAGCAGCTCAAGAAAAATCGTGAACCGGATCAGTGCATTGCAGAATTCACTTTCAAAGGTATCAGCCGGAAAGCTGGATGGAGGAATAGATACAGATATTCTGAAGCTGAACGATGAGATTTCCGATATTGGAAGATCTGTCATGCATATGCAGAAGGCATTAAAGGAATTGGTAGAACTGGACGCATTGACGAAAATCTATAATCGAAGAAGTGGTGAGAATCGGCTGAAAGATATAATTAAGAAGTCAGAGGACCGAAATACGTCCTTTTCAATTGCAATTGGAGATATTGATTTCTTTAAAAAGGTGAATGATACTTATGGTCATGATGCAGGTGATATAGTACTTCAGCAGACGGCGAGGATTTTAAAAAATGGAGTAGTATCTCATGGCTTCGTCTCAAGATGGGGCGGAGAAGAGTTCCTTTTAGTCTTTGAAAGAGGAGAATATGAAGACTGTGTAGAAATCACCAAACAGATTATGGAAGATATACAAAAAAATGATGTTGAACTGTCTGATGGTACAAGCATTCGTGTGACTATGACATTTGGAATCACAGAGGTGAAAAGTGGTGAAGAAATTCGATTGATATTCAATCGAGCAGATACTTTGTTATATTATGGAAAAGAGAATGGAAGAAGTCAGGTTGTTACAGATCAGCAATACTGCGATGATGAGACTTAAACAATAGGAAGGAAGACGGTTTTGAATATAACGCTGGAAAAACTTGATTATAAAGAGGCTGCCAGATATTTAGGATATGGAAATCATGAACTGGATGAAGCATCAAAAAAATTAATGGAAGCATGTGAAAAGGAATTAATGAAAAAGGCTCGACCGAAGAGTCTATACCGTGTATTTGGTATACAGAATGTGAAAGAAGGAATTCTTGTAGAGGGGACCAATCTGGTTTTGACGGGGGATTCGATTCGTCAGCATTTGAAGGGATGCAGGAAGGCTGCGTTGATGGCAGCAACACTTTCTGACGAAGCAGATCGGCTGATTCGAACTTTTCAGGTGACAGATCTTGCAAAAGCTGTTATTATGGACAGCATGGCTAGTGTGGCGGTAGAACAAATCTGTGATCAGACAGAGCAGGAAATCAGAAAAGAAATGAAAGACTATTATCAGACTTTTCGTTTTGGTTTAGGATATGGAGATCTTCCAATCCAGCTTCAGAATCAGTTTGTTCGAACACTGAATGCAGACAGAACGATTGGTCTGCATGTGAATGAATCTTATATGCTAGTGCCGACAAAGTCGGTTACCGCAGTCATTGGACTTTCCAAAGAACCGATAAAAGGGCAGGCAAAGGGTTGCCAGACCTGCAATATGAGAGAACGATGCAAATTTAAAGGAACAGGTGGACATTGTAATGGTTAAGAGTTTTAGAAAGCTTTTAGAAAAAGATTATATTATATTTGATGGCGCGATGGGAACAATGCTTCAGGCAGCAGGTATGAAGATGGGTGAAATACCAGAAACACTGAATGTGACAAATCCACAGCTTTTGATTGAAATCCATTCCAAGTATCTGACAGCCGGTGCAGATGTAATATATGCCAATACATTTGGTGCAAATGGATATAAGCTGGAGGGCTCAGGATATTCGGTAGAACAACTGGTGAAAGCAGCGATTACAAATGCAAGAACAGCCTGCGAACAGACAAAGCCTGAAGCATGTGTTGCACTGGATGTGGGACCGATAGGACAGTTACTTGCACCCGCTGGAACGCTAAGCTTTGAAGAAGCATATGATTATTATAAAGAAATTGTTCTGGCAGGTCAGGGCGCGGATTTGGTTGTATTCGAGACGATGACAGATTTGTTAGAGTGTAAGGCAGCGGTTCTTGCTGCAAAGGAGAATAGTAATCTTCCAATTGTATGTACCATGTCTTTTGAGGCCAATATGCGTACATTTACAGGTTGTTCAGTTCCGTCTATGGCATTGACGCTAAGTGGCCTTGGTGTGGATGCTCTTGGTGTAAACTGTTCATTAGGACCTAAGGAACTGGAACCAATTGTGGCAGAAATGGTTCAATGGACCAACAAACCAATTGTGATGAAGCCCAATGCAGGACTTCCAGATCCTGTGACAAATTTATATAACTGTCTACCAGATGAATTCGCAGAATTGATGAAAAATCTTCGTCAGTATGGAATTAAAGTGTTTGGTGGATGTTGCGGAACGAATCCAGATTATATTCGCAAAGTTGCTCAAATGCTTGAAAAAGAAGGAAATATGGTGGTTGCTAGGAAGACTGTTCAGGCAGCAGTATGCTCAGCAACGAAGGTTGTGACGATTTCAGAACCTAGGATTATTGGTGAACGAATTAATCCCACTGGAAAGAAGATATTTAAAGAGGCATTGTTAAATAGAGATATGGATTATATTCTGGGACAGGCACTGGAACAGACAGGCGCAGGTGCAGATATCCTTGATGTGAATGTTGGTCTTCCTGGAATTGATGAGAAGCAGATGATGGTGGATACAGTGCAGGCATTACAGGCAATTGTAGATGTGCCACTTCAGATTGATTCTACGATTCCGGAGGTGCTTGATGCTGCACTGCGCGTATATAACGGAAAGCCAATCGTGAATTCTGTCAATGGTGAGGACGAGACCATGGAGAAGATATTCCCATTGGTGAAGAAATATGGAGCAGCGGTCATTGGATTAACATTAGATAAAGACGGGATTCCGGTGAAAGCGGAAGAGCGTTTTGCAATCGCAGAAAAAATCATGAATCGTGCCATGGAATATGGGATTCCAAAGGAAGATGTATATATTGATTGTCTGACATTAACCGCTTCTGCAGAACAGGCAGGAGTTATGGAAACGTTAGAAGCACTGCATCGCGTGAAGACCGAATTGGGATTAAAGACGGTATTAGGTGTATCTAATATTTCTTTTGGACTGCCAAACCGTGTGCTGGTGAATCATATTTTCTTGACAATGGCATTAACCAATGGATTAGACCTTGCAATTATTAATCCAAATGTATATGAGATGACGGGAGCAATTAAGGCATATAAGCTGCTGGCAAACATAGATCAGAATTCAGTAGATTATATTAAGACTTATGCAAATGCACCAATTGTTGAGAAAATTGTGCCTGGAAAGAGGGAAAAAGCTCAACAATCAAACGAAGGTAAAGAAAGCACATCTCATGTGAATTCACAGAATCCGCATGAGGAAGGTTCACTGGAAGGCGAACTGTATCATGCAGTCATGAAGGGACTGAAGAATGAAGGCGCCCAGACAACAAAGGAACTTTTGAAAACGAAGGATTCCATGGATATTGTCAATGGCATTCTGATTCCGGCGCTGGATGAGATTGGGGTGGAATTTGAAAAAGGAACGTTATTTCTTCCACAGCTGATTATGTCGGCATCAGTAGCTCAGGCTGCATTCGAAGAAATTCGAAAATACATGATACAAAATAATTCAGCACCAATCAGTAAAGGGAAAATCGTTATTGCCACAGTGAAAGGCGACGTTCATGATATAGGTAAGAATATCGTAAAAGTGCTGTTGGAAAACTATGGATATGAAGTAATTGATCTTGGTAAAGATGTTCCATATCAGGCGGTTGTGGATGCAATTAAAGAATATGATGTAAAGCTGGTTGGACTCTCTGCATTGATGACAACAACATTGGTGTCGATGAAGGAGACGATTGAGTTGATCCATAAGAATGAATTGGATTGCAAGATCATGGTCGGTGGAGCAGTTCTAACACCTGAATATGCAAAGGAAATTCATGCGGATTTTTATTCAAAAGATGCGAAAGAATCTGTTGATATTGCGAAGCGTGTGTTAGGATAGGTTGAAAAGATTAGTAAAACCATATAAAATATTGGAAAGAACTTTGACATAAAAAAAGATTGTTATATAATTATCTAAATCGTTATTATTTAAACAAGAATAGTGACAAAAGAATGTGAGGAATAATATGGAAGACAATAAGAAGATTTCTTCGGCTGTAATTCGTAGATTACCCAGATATTACAGATATCTTGGAGAGTTGATTGAGAGTGGTGTTCAGAGAATATCATCAAAAGAATTAAGCGCGAAGATGAAGGTTACAGCATCTCAGATTCGTCAGGATTTGAATAATTTTGGTGGATTTGGTCAGCAGGGATATGGATATAATGTAAAGTATCTCTATGATGAGATTGGAAAAATCTTAGGAATTGATACATCACATAACATGGTAATTGTAGGTGCAGGTAACTTAGGAAGAGCAATCTGTAATTATCAAGATTTTGAGAAGCGTGGATTTATTATTAAGGGAGTCTTTGATAATAATGATACTTTGGCAGGTGAGAATATTCGCGGAATTCAGATTCATATGATGTCTGAACTGGCAGATTTTATTAAGAAAGAGAATGTTGAGATTGTGGCGTTGACCATTCCTAAACAGGCTGCAAAGGAAATTGGCAAAGTTGTTGCAGATGCAGGCGTGAAAGCAATATGGAATTTCGCACATACAGATTTAAATCTTCCGGATGATGTGATTGTTGAGAATGTTCATCTTTCAGAAAGTTTGATGAGATTGTCTTATGCAATCGCAAACCGTGAAAGTTAAGATGGACTGGGAGGCTTTGAATGGCTGAGATTTCATTGGATTATATTAAAAACATCACTGCATTTAACCAGATTCCAATTTTAACTCTGGATGAAAGATGGTATCACTTGATTACAGAGAAGAATAAAACAGATGAAATCAGATTTTGGGAGAAGAAAGTCAATGATCTGTTGAAGAAACAGGGACAGACCAATAATGATATTAAAGAAGTCAAGAAGATAAAGGCGCAGCTGATTCAGGATGTCGTTGAGAATATGGAAGATGATGACGACAAGACCATGAAGAAGATGTCACAGAATCAGAAGCTGATACAGGAAGCTAAGGATATGATTGCTGAACTGGAAGATGAAAGCATGGATATTCCGCGGGAGTTGGCTCAGGCAAACCACCAACTGATTTTAGAGACAATCAAGGTCTGCTACAATCGCATGAACAGTAACAAGGAAGATGTGGAAGTTCTTGAAAAATGGATTAATGCGACAAGACTGAAGCTGAAGAAGAATCTGTTGATTAAGCAGGATAAGGAAGATGTGAATACACAGATTTACGGATATATGCATGATATCCTAGGTGCCGAGATGATGGAAGAACTTGATAAACTGAATGAACAATAGAGAAGGACTGCTGCATATTTGTGGCAGTTTTTTCACTTTATTAGGAAATTGTGGTAGGAATGGGGGAAGAGTGAAAAATGAAGTATATTTTAGATGCAGTTCAGAGCAAGGAGGTTGATCGTTTTTCAATTGAGGAGGTTGGAATACCTTCCTTAGTGTTGATGGAACGTGCAGCTCTGTCTGTGACAGAGGCGGTTGAGGAATTCTTAAGAACAGAGGTTGAGCAAAAAACAAGTTTTGCAGGAGAAACAAGATGGATTCAGAATGTATTTGGAAAATTTCATGTGCTTTGCATCTGTGGAAGCGGGAATAACGGAGCAGACGGATTGGCAGTAGCAAGGCAGCTTTCTCAAAAAGGGATAAATGTTTCTGTGTATTTTGCATCAGGAATTGAAAAAAAAGGAACAGAAGAATATGAGGTACAGAAACGGATTGTTCAGAATATGAATATTGCTGTTGAGGAAAGCTACGAATGTGGAAAATATGATGTAGTGGTAGACGCAATATTTGGAATAGGACTTTCCAGAGAAATTACTGGAAGCTATGCCAAACTCATTGAACAGATGAATCTAGATGATACAAAAGTTGTTGCTGTGGATATTCCATCGGGAGTGAATGCATCTACGGGACATATCTGTGGTGCAGCAGTAAGGGCGGATATGACGGTGACTTTCGGATATTTGAAGCGTGGGCTGGTGTTATATCCAGGGGCGTCGCTGACTGGGAATACAGTGGTAGCCGACATTGGATTTGCAGCAGATGTTAGCAGGCTTCAAGATATAGTAGCTGCTTGTGAATACAAGGATTTGCAGCAGATTCCTGTGCGAAAAGTGGATGGGAATAAGGGAACCTTTGGAAAGGTGTTGGTTGCTGCTGGTTCTAAGAACATGGGTGGTGCGGCAATCTTTTCTGGACTGGCAGCATATCGCTGTGGATGTGGGCTGGTAAAGCTTCTGACACATGAGGAAAATCATGATGCGGTATTAAAGCATTTGCCAGAAGCACTGATGACCTTATACACAGAGGAGCTTTCTGATAATTTAAGGAAGGAACAGATTAAAAAGGATTGCCAATGGGCGACCTGTATTGTCTTAGGACCAGGAATTGAAACAGATCATACTGCGAAAACATTGGTAGAAACGGTGTTGAATGATACAGAGGTGCCAGTAATTTTAGATGCAGATGGTTTGAATGTTATTGCAGAACAGCAAAGATGTGGATATGCAAAGGGCAGAGATGTAATTGTGACGCCTCACATGGGAGAGATGTCAAGGCTCACAGGAATGAGCATTCAGGAATTGAAAGAGAATCCAATCCAGGCTGCGAAAGAATATGCGAAACAAGAAGGGGTGATTTGCGTATTAAAGGACGCACGGACAATTGTGACAGATGGAACATCTGTTTATATAAATCTTTCGGGAAGTGATGCTTTGGCAACGGGAGGATCAGGAGATGTTCTTACAGGTGTGATCGCTGGAATGATTTCTGCAGGACTTCCTTTACTTGAGGCTGCTGCTGTTGGGTGCTTCGTGCATGGTCTTGCAGGAGAAATTGCCGGAAGAGAGTTGGGAAATCGTAGTGTGAATGCAACAGATATCGCGAATGCAGTTGGAAAAGTGCTAAAGTAATAATTGCATTTTCAGGTGCAAGGGGTATAATAGTTTTCATGTGAAAACAGGAATGGGCAAAGAGTGAAAAATATGAAAAAATATACAAGAATATATGCAGATATTGATTTAGATGCAATCTGCGCAAATGTTATTGAATTGATGAAAAATACGAATCCAGGAACCAAGTCAATTGCGGTAGTGAAGGCAGATGGTTATGGACATGGCGATATTGCAGTAGCAAAAGCAATTGGACACCTTGTAGATGGATATGCTGTTGCGACTTTGGATGAAGCAGTGAATTTACGCCTGAACAATGTTTCAAAACCAATTTTGATTCTCGGCTATGTGAATCCAGAAGGATATGAGAACTTGATTCGTCATGAAATCGACGCAGTAGTGTTTGATTATGAAACGGCCTGTGAATTGGAAGAAGTTGCTGAAAAACTGGGAATGACAGCATTTTGCCATATTAAGGTTGATACAGGAATGCACAGAATCGGTTTGGAGCCAAATGATAATGGAAGAGAAATCGTTAGGAAGATTGCAAAGCTGTCTCATGTAGAGATGAGAGGAATTTTTACACATTTTGCAACAGCGGATGAGAAGGATAAGACCAGCGCAAAAAAGCAGTTGGATATATATAATGAATTTGTTAATTCTTTGGAAGAAGAGGGGATTCATTTTTCAGTTCGTCATTGCTCAAACAGCGCAGCAATCATAGATATGCCGCAAGCCAATGAGGATGCTGTTCGATTGGGAATTGCATTGTACGGAATGTATCCTTCAGAGGAGGTGGATTTTTCGAAAGTAAAATTGACGCCTGCACTGGAATTAAAGAGTACAGTGGCGATGGTGAAGCGTCTTCCGGCTGGAGAGAAGATTAGTTATGGTGGAACATTTACCACAGAAAGAGAAACAATTCTTGCGACAATTGAGGCAGGCTATGGAGATGGATATCCAAGAGCATTGTCCAATAAGGGATATGTTTTGCTTCATGGAAAGAAGGCACCAATCTGCGGACGTGTCTGCATGGATCAGTTCATGGTGGATGTGACAGATATTCCAGACGTAAAACGTGGAGACGTTGTTACGCTGGTAGGGAAAGATGGGGATGCAGGAATCAGCGTGGAAGAGATTGCTGCATTGGCAGGAACCTTTAATTATGAGTTTGTCTGTGACCTAGGGAAACGAATACCGAGGAACTATTTCTATAAGGGTGAATATATTGGTAGTAGAGATTATTTCTACGAAAAATGGAACCTGAATAAATTCTAAAAAACTTATGTGCAAAGCTGAATACACACTGACTACGAAGGTAATACTAAAGCTATCATGAAATAATGCTTTAGGGAGTGTGAGTATATTGGTTATCAAACGTGGAGATATATTTTATGCGGATTTAAGACCAGTTGTGGGATCAGAACAGGGCGGTATTAGACCGGTTCTGATTATTCAGAATGATACTGGGAACAGACACAGTCCAACGGTAATCTGCGCAGCAATTACCAGTCGGATGAACAAAGCAAAGCTGCCTACTCATGTCGAAATAGATTCTCTTCATTACGACATTGTAAAGGATTCCGTTATTTTGCTGGAACAGTTAAGAACTATTGATAAGAAGAGATTGAAGGATAAAGTTTGCCATCTGGATAATGAGATTATACACAGGGTGAATCATGCTCTACAGATTAGTTTGGAGATGGATGAGGAAGAAGGATAACACATTGACGTCCATATACAATATATGGTATATTTTAAGACGTATATAGTTTAGAAATCATATATGAAGAAAGGAATTAAAGAGATAATGAACGATGGCCATCCCGCGGATGGGAACGAAGGATTGTTTTCTTCCCTGTTTAGAAAATTAGCAGGTAAAGGAAAACACGATGAAGATGTAACAGAAGAAGGCATTATGGACATGGTTAATGAAGGCCATGAACAGGGTGTACTGAAAGAGAATGAAGCTGAGATGATCAACAACATCTTTGAATTCAGCGAGAAACAGGCACAGGATGTTATGACACATAGAAAGAGCATTGTTGCCATTGATGGACAGAGTACTGTTCAAGAGGCATATGATCTTGCCATGGAGGAGAACTTCTCCAGATATCCAGTGTATGATGGTGATATTGATAATATCATCGGGATATTTCATTTGAGAGATTTGTTTAAGGTCTATGTAGACGAATCACAGAGAAGTAAGAAATTAGTTGAAGTAAAAGACAAAGTGATGTTTGAACCATATTGTATTCCAGAGACACGTAATATCAGTCCGTTGTTCAAGGAAATGCAGTCAAAAAAGGTACATATTGCAGTTGTTGTGGATGAATACGGTCAGACAGCAGGCATTATCACAATGGAAGATATTCTGGAGGAAATTGTTGGTAATATTCTGGACGAATATGATGATGAAGAAGAATTAGTCATAAGACAACAGGATGGCTCATATATTATGAGTGGACAGACAACACTTGAGGATATTGAAGAAATTTTTGATATTGAATTTCAGTGCGATGATATTGATACATTGAATGGCTATTTGATATATAAGCTGGGGAAAATACCAGATAATGATGAACAGTTTGAAACACAGTATCAGGGATATTCATTCCGAATACTTGATGTTGAGAATAAAATGATTAATAAAGTGCTGGTTAGAAAGCTTCCAGAGGAATCTGAAAGAGTGAACGACGTGCAGAAAGAAGAGGACTAACAAATGAGCGATTACAGAATGGAAACCAAGTGTATTCAGAGTGGCTATGAACCAAAGAATGGCGAGCCAAGAATAATGCCAATTATTCAGAGCACAACATTCAAGTATGAGTCAAGTGATGAGATGGGTGCATTGTTTGATCTTGAAAAAGAAGGTTATTTCTATTCAAGACTTGCAAATCCAACCTGTGACATGGTTGCAAAAAAGATTTGTGATTTGGAGGGTGGACATGCAGCGATGCTTACTTCATCGGGACAGTCAGCAAATTTCTATGCAGTATTCAATATCTGCGAAGCAGGAGATCACTTTATCAGTACTTCAGCAATCTATGGTGGAACATTTAATCTGTTTGGTGTAACCATGAAGAAGCTGGGGATTGAATGTACATTTGTTGAGCCAGATGCGACAGAGGAAGAGATTCAGGCAGCATTCAGACCAAATACCAAGTGTGTTTTTGGTGAGACACTTGCAAATCCAGCATTGGTGGTACTTGATTTAGAGAAGTTTGCAAATATTGCACACAAGAATGGAGTTCCATTTATCGTAGATAATACATTTGCAACACCAATTAACTGTCAGGCGTTCAAGTGGGGTGTTGATATTGTCACACATGCAACAACAAAGTACATGGATGGACATGCAGCAACAATTGGTGGATGTATCGTAGATAGTGGAAATTTCGATTGGACAAAGTATCCAGATAAGTTCCCAGGACTGACAACTCCAGATGAATCTTATCATGGAGTTATATATACAGAAAGATTTGGCAAATCAGCATATATTCAGAAGGCTACTGCACAGCTGATGAGAGATTTAGGATCTGTACAGTCACCTCAGAATGCGTTCTATATTAATTTAGGACTGGAAACACTTGCTTTAAGAATGGAAAGACATTGCTCGAATGCATTAGCGGTAGCAAAGTACCTTGAAAGTAACGAGCATGTTGCGTGGGTAAACTATTCAGATTTGGAAAGCAGCGAATACCATGCGTTACAGCAGAAATACATGCCAAATGGCTCTTGTGGAGTTATTTCTTTTGGCTTAAAGGGAGATAAAGCAACTGCAGTGAAGTTTATGGATCAGTTGAAAATGATTGCAATTGTTACACATGTTGCAGATGCAAGAACATCAGTGCTTCATCCAGCAAGTCATACACATAGACAGATGAATGAAGAACAGTTAAGAGAAGCTGGTGTTCAGCCAGATTTAATCAGACTTTCTGTTGGTATCGAGAATGTGAATGATATTATAGAAGATCTGGAACAGGCGATGAAACATACATTTTAAAGATGCAGAAGAAAAAATAGATATGGTTGGGGGATTGTATTTATGATTCAAGAACTGTATAGCTGATTACTATACAGAGGGAGAGGTGCATCATGTATTCGGCCAAAGTAAATATGGAAATTATTAAAAATGACATATTGGAAGCGGTTTTTCAGATAGATGAAAATTACGCGGTCGTATCTGGGGACGAAAGAATATATCAGCTTTTGGGGGATAATACATTATATTCATTCAATAAGATGATTCATCCAGATGATTTAAAAGGATTTGAGAACTACATAGAATCAGATGAGATTGGGGAACCATATATCGCAAGATGTCTGATTAAGGATAAGCTTTTTCGTTGGATATCATTTTACAAAATGTCGATTAATCATAACGGAATGAAAAGACTGGTAGAAATTAAGGCTCAGAATATTGTGGCAGTCTGTGACCGATTTGATGACTATTTTAGGAAAATTGTGAAATATCGTAATATTATGAACCAAATTAAGGATAAGCAGTTCGAGTATAATTTTGAGACAGGATTTATAACTATTTATTGTTATACCAATAATAAGTCTGAAATTATCGAAAAAGACAGTTTGAAAGACTGGAAGAACAGGATGCTTAGACTAGGTTTTGTGGAAGAGTCTGCAGTGGATTCCTTTGATATGCTATGCAGCAACATAGAGAATGGAATGGATAGCTTTTCATTGACATTTGAGACTTCACTGATGTCCAAGGGGGAACGGAAAGATACATTGAACTTCAGAGGACAGACAGTCAAAGATGGCAGTAAGAAGATCCTTGTAGTTGGACTGATTTCTGAGCTTGGGTCCAGAATGACAGATAAGCAGATTCTTGTTAATTCCGAGGAAGGCACCAAGGATTCCGCAACTGGTGTTTTGAATAAAAAGACTGTTCAGAATCGAATTCGGGATATTATAAAAAAATCAAAAGACAATCAGCATGATGAATTGATGTATCTTGTGATTATGGATGTGGATGACTTCAAGAGAGTGAATGATACATATGGACATTATTTTGGTGATGAAGTCATTCTGGAATTTGCACAGACATTAAAACGTACAGTTGGTGATCGTGGGATTGTTGGAAGAATCGGAGGAGATGAATTCCTTGCTCTGGTTAAGGATATTGATACAGTTGATGATTTAAAAATTATCATGAAAACCGTTAGAAAGACATTGGAAGTGAAGATGGCAGATAAGCAGCCGGGGTATCATTTTACAATCTCTGCGGGAGCATCCAGAGTTGGTAAGGATGCAGATAACTTTGATGATTTATTCAAGATTGCCGATGCAGCGCTTTATATTGCCAAAGGAAAAGGAAAAGATCGATATATTATCTTTGATAGAGAAAAGCATGGTGCATTCTTAAAAGAGACATTGAAGAATGGACATACTGTTTATAGCGGTGGATTCATGAAGCCGATGGAGAAGTTCGAGATGGCAGCGAAGCTGATTATTGCAGCGGAACATAAAGGGAAAGAAGCAATTGGTGAGGTCTTTTATGAGCTGATGGATAAGCTGAATATTCATGGTATTACCGTGTATCAGGGAAATGACTGCCACAGAGTATTATCTGTTGGACACTATCAAAATGTAATTGAGGATGCTGGCTATATCTGTGATGAGCATTATATTTCTACTTTTAATGAATATGGGATTAAGAAAGTGAATAATGTTGCTTCATTTGCAGTAGATTTTCCAGAAATCTTTCAGAAGTTCACTGGTTCTAACATATGTTCAACGCTTCAGATATTATCTGGAAAACAGCCGGAGATTAAAGGAATGTTTCAGTTTGATACCTTCGGAGAGAATAGGCGCAAGTGGAATGATGATGACATTAATGTTGTGAAAATGGTTGTAAGTGCATTAGAGGACGTATTTGCGGAAGTGTAAGAGCGAAATACAGTCGCAGCATGAGGCTTAGAATGAAGATAAAGCATATACTGAAAAAGATAATAATTATAAGCATATGGCTTATGATCTGGCAGGCAGCCAGTATGATGACAGGACTTGAACTTTTGTTTGCAAGTCCTGTTTGTGTATTGAAAGAATTGCTTGTATTAATGGGAACAGGTGAGTTCTATATTGTGATTATGCACAGCTTTTTAAGAATCACATGTGGATTTCTTCTTTCTTTTATCATAGCAGTGTTTCTTGGCTGCCTGGCAGGAAGG
>JAQUVV010000289.1 GCA_028693195.1 Lachnospira sp. | reverse complement strand
GTATTACACCAGTCAGAGAAATATGATGCCGGGGAAAGAGTTTGGTACAGCCAAACTGGAATCACCGCAAAAGGTCAATAAGATACTAATGGATAAGGATGAGAACTTTAATCGAATTTTGTCACAAAATGTCAGAATGTCTTTGGACTTCCGACGATTGAAGCTCAATGGGAATATACTGATCTGTGGTGGTTCCGGTGCTGGTAAGACCTTCTATGAGGTAAAACCGAATCTGATGCAAATGCCACATAACTGTTCATTTATTTGTACTGATCCCAAAGGAGAAATCCTTCGCAGCACAGGAGATATGCTAAAGCACAATGGCTACAATGTAAAGGTCATAAACCTTTTAGAGATGAATAAGTCAGACTGCTATAATCCATTTTCCTATATCCGAGAAGAAACAGATGTTGTGAAGCTGATTACAAACCTGATCAGTAATACGACTCCGAAAGGCGCAACACCTTCTGATCCATTCTGGGAAAAAGCCGAGGGTTTATTCCTCCAAGCAATATTTTATTATGTGTGGTTAGAGGTAAAGCCAGCGAAGAGGAATTTTGAGACCGTATTAAAGCTGCTTGGAGAAGCAGAGGTCATGGAACAGGGGAAACCATCCAGACTGGATGTAAGGATGAAGACTTTAGAGGAGAATAATCCACTTGGTGCTGGACATCCCGCAGTCAAACAGTATAACAAATGTATGCGTGGTGCAGGGGATACCGTCCGTTCCATTATTATCAGTGCGAACTCAAGACTGGCATTCTTAGAGAATCAGCAGGTATTACGTCTGCTTTCGAAAGACGAGTTAAATCTTGCAGATATTGGAATTGGAGTTAATGGAGATGGAGAGACAAAGACAGCACTGTTTTGTGTAATCCCAGATTCAGACAAATCCTATAACTTCATTATTGGAATGCTCTATACGCAGATATTTCAGGAGCTGTATTATCAGGCGGACTTTAACTGTGGTGGCAGATTGCCGATTCATGTAACTTTTATGCTTGACGAATTCAGTAACGTGGCTCTGCCCGATGACTATTGCAGTTTGCTTAGTACGATGCGCAGCAGAGAAATATCCAGTATTATTATCATCCAGAATTTCGCTCAGTTAAAGGCTTTGTTTAAGGATACCTGGGAAACAATCCCAGGCAACTGCGATACCTTCATCTACTTGGGTGGAAACGAGCAGTCGACACACAAATATGTGTCTGAACTACTTGGAAAAGGCACGATTGATAAGAAGTCCAGTGGTGAAACAAAGGGCAGACAGGGAAGTTCCTCACGGAATTATGATGTACTTGGAAGAGAGATATTTACACCAGATGAGGTTAGAAAACTGGACAATAAGAAATGTCTTATCTTTGTTCGTGGTTTTGATCCGATTTTGGATAATAAGTATATTCCATTTGCACATCCGATGTTTGACCAGACAGCAGACGGAAAAGGAAAACCTTATGTTCATGAGATATCTACGAACAGAAATCTGATCGGACCACCATATGAGATTCTTTCTAAGAAAGCAGTTGATTATTATGAAAAGCTGAAGGAGAAGGGGGAGAATGTCTATATTGATGAACTGAAATACGAGGAGTTCATGCTGCTCGGAGAAGTGGAGTTGAATCATAGATTTTCAAGTATGGAAGAGAAAGAGCAGAAAGAGAAACTGAATCAAGAGCAGGCACAGGAGCTGGAATATTCGCAGGACTCAGAATCAGATGTAAAGCAAAAAACAGAATCTGCACCATTAAGAGAAAAACCAGAGTGGGAAGATACACTCACTAATCGTATGCTTCACTGGAATTACACAGAAGGTCAGAAGGAAGAATTGCAGAAAGCAGTGGCTGCAAAGATTCCGAAGGCAGTGATAATGGATTATTTTTATCCAGATATTAGTGTAGAACAGATGAGAGAGATTCGACAGCAACAGTAAAATGTATTCGCATAAGCACATTTTCTTTGGTATAATGTGCTTATGCAGAGTATAGAGGTTCTCTGGAAATCGGTGTTTAGGAGGAATTATTATGGTGAAAAGAGTATCAAGAGTTATCGCAACAGTTATGTTGGTAATATCAGTGATTTTTTTGTGGTACGCACTTAATCATCCCGAAGGTTCATTCCCTTGGAGTAATACAGTAACGTTTATATTGTATGGAGTGTATGTGTTGATAATGATTTTTCTGTTTATTGCACCGTTTAAGAAAAAGTAGTTAAATAGGAATCTGTGGAGGCATTGGGATGAAAAAATTATACAAAATCTTGAAAACTGCTATATGGTGTGTCATAGGTGTTTTTATTGGTACAAGTATTTATCAATGCTATAATTACTATACACATCCAGGTTTGTATGCTCTTACATCTGCACCGTGGTATTTGGGTATTCAAATAGCTGGAATTTTCACAACCATAATTGTAGTGATATTGTTTCTGGTTATATGGTTTATCAAAAAGAGAATTAAGTAAATTCCTGTTTGTAGAACAACGGAACTAAAGCGTGAATCTGAGTTGAAGGAAGGACGAGGGCTTATGAAGAATATAAAAAGATTTCTCTTAATTATTGTTGCTTTAGTGATTGGTGGTATACTGGGGTATTTTTTACTAGTTGGATTTCAACCATTAAAAGTTAGTTTATGGATAATCGCTTGTATAATATGTGGGTACTTACTAAATCTGGTAGACAAGAAATAATGAATAACAATTTCCGTGTGTCGATGAGAACAAAATAACTTAATAACATTTACACAAGCACTTTAGCCAATGGTTAGAGTGCTTTTTTCATGCCTTGAAAGGAGGTGGTTACAGCAATAACGCATTGGGGAAAGCCCGACTAACCTAAGTCCAAGGAGCAATCCTGTAAAGATAGATACCAATTAACAATGCAGATGAGAATGGATGAATGACATCTATTCGGAAGAAAAGCCGGATAGATGTTATTCATCTTTTTTTATCCGGCTTTTACTCTGCAATCAACATTTAGAAGGAGATTTGAATTATGCGTAGAGAAAACAGCGTAGAAACCAACAACACAAAGAATGTAGAAAAGGGAGGTAAGTCCATGAAGGGATTATTTAAGAACATGAAAAAGAAAGTGATT
>JAQUVV010000288.1 GCA_028693195.1 Lachnospira sp. | reverse complement strand
GATAATTCAACACATTTTTGAGCATTTTTCTTTCACCCAATGGGTGAAAGCTGAATTTTGAAGGAACGTATATTTATCAATGCTTTGAGGGTGGTTTATAAAGTACTGACGTAGAATCTCAGAATAATTATTTTGCAATTATCTACATAGAATCAATCCTTTAACAGAATATCTCCCTCTTCCTCTTCCACAGCCTTCTTCTTATTCACATTTCCTGAAGGATTTGGTCTGCCACCATTCTTCTGAGCATCTCTCTGTGAAGGATGGCTCCTCTGCCCTGTACTTTGCTGGCTTGGTGCAGGGTAACGTCTGCTGCCTGCTGTTGATGCAGTCGGAATCTTTCGCTCCTGCTTTGGAGCTGGCGACTCACTGCCCTCATATTTACCATAGTACTTGCCATAGTATTTACCGTAGTACTTACCATAATATCCATTTTCACTTAAATCTACTTTATTCAATACTACACCGATCATACGGATTCCTGTTTTTCTTAACTGATCCTGTACATTCTGTGCGAACTTATAGCTAACTGAGTTGGCAGCAATTACTAATACTGCTGCATCTGCACACTGGGCAACGATGGCTGCGTCAATTACACTGCCCAATGGTGGTGTATCGATCACAACATAATCGAAGTTATCTTTTAATGTGGCGACTAGTTCATGAAAGGATTCACTAGCCAACAATTCTGCAGGATTTGGTGGAACTGGTCCTGAGAAAATCATGGAAAGATTAGGCATGTTAGTGCGGTACATAACTTCTTCAAGGGTATTCTGTCCTGAAAGGTAATGGGTAGCTCCCTTAATTGCCTTACGAATCTTATATCTACCTACAAGAACTGACTTACGAAGATCCACATCTAAGAATACAACCTTCTTTCCAGCCTCTGCCAATGAAGCAGCTACGTTAAAAGATACTGTTGACTTTCCTTCATTAGGGCTGCAGCTAGTCAGCATAATGACTTTATTCTCTTTTCCAGACAGCATAATATTGGTTCGAAGATTCTTATAGCTCTCACGTACCTGAAAGTCTGTCTGCTTTAATGTTTCAATATTAATGGTTTCCATTCTTCCTAGCCTCTCTTCTTTCTTGTATTTCTTTTGCTGTTCTTACCTGGTTTACCGTTGTACTCTTCCTTGGTCATTGGAATCAGAGACAAGGTGCTCATACCAAGATATCTTTCTACATCATCTACATTTTTAATGGTATCATCTAACATATAGCGAACGACAATAATAATAATAGATAGCAGCATTCCCACAGCGACACCCAATATGATATTCTTCTTTACATCTGGACTGCTTGGTGCAGTTGCGATTCTTCCGCTTTCGATTACATTAACTTCTTCAATCCTCATAACATTTGCAATCTGCTTAGAGGAAACTGCTGCCACTGAATCAACGATTTTCTTGGCTCTCTCTGGGTCTGAATCTGTCACTGTAATTGCAAGGACGCGGGATTCTGTCTCTACTGTACAGCTAATTTCTTCTATCAATTCATCCACAGTCATGTCCAGGTTCTGTTCTCTAATAACCTGCTCTATTACTGGGATACTGGTAACTAATACCTGGTAATCTTTAATCAGTAAGTTGGATGACTGAATATCTGTAATAGTTGTGGTGCTGTCGTTCTGACGGCTGATTACATATAGCTTTGATGTTGACTGATACATTGGTGTACTTAGAAGTGTCGTTGCTGTGAAGGCAACTACCCCCATTGCCAGTGCGGCAATAATTACGATCCATATCTTTGCAAGAATCACTCGTGCAATCTGCAGAAGATCAATCTCTACTGTTCCGTCATTCTGCTGTCTTTCCATGTTCTTATCCATAGTTTCATTTCTTCCCTTTCGCATTTATATTGGTTTTGTTTCGTTTTTTAAACGATTTGTTTTTGTATTATAATCCTACACTTTTTCAGTGTAAGCCCAATCTATTATAGCTATATTCCTGACAATGCACAAGAAATTTCGACAAGTTATTCGCCAAGTTCTTTATAAAATACAGTTTTTGTATAATTATGACAAAAAGAAGGGGCTGCTTGTGTATATTTCTCATGCAAGCAACACCAGTGTGGGTTTTCTGTTATACTATTTTCTTCTCCCTCTTTTTTACAAATCGAACACTTCAACCTTTGGCTTTTCCACTTTCGTATGCATTCCCTCCGCCTCATCATGGATTGTTCCCATAACTACTGATTCGACATCGCCAATTGGATATTCGAATACACTTAGTCCAGCTTCTATCTTGTTCCCACAAGTTGGGCACACTGCCTCTGCACTAATTATATATTCGTTTTCTGCCCCATCCCTTCGTCATGGTTATGAACATTTGTCATATCATCCACTTCCCACTGAATGTCAAATTCATATCCACATTTTCCACAATGGCATTTTGAATCCATAATTCTAATCATGGTCACATCCTCTTTCATAATACAATTAAATTTATTATTCTCATAGTAACATCTTTCAGGGCTTTTTTCAATTATATACTACCACTTCCACAATCTATTACACACTTTGTTATACACTTTATCATACACATATCCAAGTATAGTCCCAATTATGAATGTGAGAAGTGTCACTTCTCCAACTCTTAGTGCGCTGATTTCGTCAATAAGAAGGAACACTGCCATAACGATCAAGGTTGGTACTAGCAGCTTTTTACAGGATTTTTTATAGAATGCTTTGGCATCTCCGTTAGACTCTTTGTGTAGCAAGAATGCGCCGGAAAGCATTACGAAGATTGGCACTGAAAATCTTGACACCATGTTGAATAGGCTTTCGATAATGTAGTACTTATCCATGGATGGTGTATATGCCCTATAGGCAAAGTATCGGTAATTCACGTGTATCACAATGACTGCTATGGTTGCCAGGATTCTTAATAAGTCATAATTGTTATATCTTCTTGTCTGTGTTGTCTCTTTCATCTTTTTTCCTTTCGTGTGTCTTGTAAAATCTGATTAATCATAACTCAAACTTCGCACATAGAAATTAGCTATGCACCTTGAAAATTCAATACCTGGCAGTTATTCAGTTATCAAAGATCAGTCATTATGCGGCTTGTAATTGAGATTTTAGCAAAGATGGAATTGCATT
>JAQUVV010000287.1 GCA_028693195.1 Lachnospira sp. | reverse complement strand
GAAAAGCTTGTTCCAAGAAGAGGAGCGGGAATTACATTTTCAGTGAATGGAAAGACTAGAATGGTTCTTGGAGCTGCAGGAGAGGGCGCAGTTGTAACATTGAATGGAAAAACAGCAAATCTAAATACTCCGATTGAACAGAATGATGTGATTGATATTAAGGAATCCACAGCTGGAGAGGCAGCAAGTCTGATTATTGGACAACTGGAAGAATTTGAATCAATTATTAATTTTATAGTAAATGAAAAGACAATTTCCTGTCCGCGATTTGCATATGTGAATGGTGAATTGAAGTCGGAATTTTATGATATTAATGATGGCGATAAAATACGAATGGAGAATTTCTACACAGTTGCTCAGCTAATGGAATTCATGGATCTTGATATGAAGGAATATGAGATCTTTGTTAATAATGAACCTGCCGATAAGAATACAAAGGTTTACGAGAATTTCAGCGTAAAGCTTGTAAAAATCGATGAACAGAAGAATAATGATTACGAAGATGAGGTCGTTGAGACTGATGATGGAAAGGTACAGAAAGATATTGAAACCGAAATATCTGATGTGAATCAGAGTACCTTAGTAGAGAAACCGGATAAATTAAGTCAAAAAGCAGAAGTGAATATGACAGAAATAACGATTACTGTCAATGGAGTTCCAGTGCATTTGACGGGAAAGAAGGATTATATATTAGTAGATTTGTTTCAGTTTTATGACTTTGATCTATCAAAGCCACAAGGAAATGTTGTACTAAAGCATAATGGCGTTGAAGGTGTCTATACAGCTCCCCTACAGAATGGAGATGTTGTTCAACTCTATTGGGAGAAGAGTAATCAGAAATTTTAATGATATACATACAATATGATTGTGATTCATATGCAGTAAGGGTTTACTGGTATGATTACATGTACAGGAGAAATGTAATTTGAGAATGATGACAATTGCCAGTGGAAGCAGTGGAAACTGTATCTATGTAGGCTCAGATGATACCCATATTCTGATTGATGCGGGAATCAGTAGAAAAAAGATTGAGGAGGGACTGCATGCAGCAGAACTTTCATTAAAGGATATATCTGCAGTATTTGTAACCCATGAACATTCAGACCATATCAAGGGTATAGGGGTTATGGCTAGAAAGGATGAAATTCCGGTATATTCCACAAGTGGTACTATCAATGGGATTTTAGGAACATCAACGCTGGGAGATATGCCACAGGATTTGTTTCATGAAATTGAAAAGAATCAGGATATCTGCATAGGAGATTTATGCATTCATGATTTTCAGGTATCTCATGATGCCAATGATCCAGTGGCTTACACAATTTCAAAGGATCATAAAAAGGCGGGAATTATCACAGATTTAGGTATTTATGATGATTATATTGTGGAAAATCTGAAAGGGTCTGAGGTAATGCTGGTTGAAGCAAACCATGATGTGAATCTTCTGCAGGTTGGAAGTTATCCATATTATTTGAAACAGCGAATCCTTGGGAAAAAAGGACATTTATCAAATGAATCCTCGGGACAGTTGATTAACGCGTTACTTCATGATAATATAGGTAAGATAATGCTTGGGCATTTGAGTAAAGAAAATAATTATGATAAACTGGCGTATGAAACTGTGAAGCTGGAAATAGATATGAGTGAGAATCAGTTTAAGGCCAACGACTTCGATATTGAAGTTGCAAAAAGAAGTGAACCTTCTAATATCATTAATTTCTAAAAGAGAAAGGGTAAAAAAGATGAAAAAGTGCGTTATTACTGTAGTAGGAAAAGATACTGTAGGTATTATTGCAAAGGTATGTTCTTACCTTGCAGATACAAAGGTGAATATTCTCGATATTTCACAGACGATTGTTTCTGGATATTTTAATATGATGATGATTGTTGATACAACAGAATCAGTGAAAAAGTTTGATGAGATTATTAATGATTTAGATGGACTTGGAGAAGAAATCGGTGTTGCAATTAAGTGTCAGAGAGAAGAAATCTTTGATATGATGCATCGTATCTAATGATGTAGAGTAAAACTGGATTTCTACAATATCAAATGTGATTTGGGAACATTTGATATATAATCCATATATTGAAATATAGGAAGGATTGTTAATAATGATTAATATATTTGAGGTAAATGAAACCAATAAGATGGTGGAACAGGAAAATCTAGATGTTCGTACAATTACAATGGGTATTAACCTGTTAGATTGTGCAGGTCCAGATCTTGCAGAAGTGAATGAGAAAATCTATAACAAAATCACGACGCTGGCAAAAAATCTTGTATCAACAGGAGAAGAAATTGCAAAAGAATTTGGAGTTCCAATTGTAAATAAAAGAATTTCCATTACACCAATTTCATTGGTTGGTGCATCTGCATGTAAGACTCCTGAGGATTATGTTACAATCGCAAAAACATTGGATAAAGCGGCACACACAGTAGGTGTGAATTTTATCGGTGGATATTCTGCAGTTGTTTCAAAAGGAATGACAAAGAGTGACGAGCTATTGATTCGTTCCATTCCACAAGCACTTGCATGTACAGAATTAATTTGCAGTTCTGTGAATGTTGGTTCTACTAAGACAGGTATTAATATGGATGCAGTTCGTCTGATGGGTGAAATTGTTAAGGAAACTGCTGAAATGACAAAGGATAAGGATTCATTAGGATGTGCAAAGCTGGTTGTTTTATGTAATGCACCAGATGATAATCCATTTATGGCGGGTGCATTCCACGGAGTGACAGAAGACGATGCAATTATTAATGTGGGTGTATCTGGTCCAGGCGTTGTTAAGTATGCACTGGAAAAGGTAAGAGGTGAGAACTTTGAGGTTCTCTGCGAAACAATTAAGAAGACAGCATTTAAGATTACAAGAGTTGGACAGTTGGTTGCTCAGGAAGCATCTAAGAGACTTGGTATTCCGTTTGGTATTATTGATTTATCATTAGCTCCAACACCTGCAATTGGAGATTCTGTTGCAGATATTTTAGAGGAAATTGGTTTACAGAGAGCTGGAGCTCCAGGTACGACAGCTGCACTTGCGCTATTAAATGATCAGGTAAAGAAGGGCGGCGTTATGGCATCTTCTTATGTAGGAGGACTTAGTGGCGCATTTATTCCA
>JAQUVV010000046.1 GCA_028693195.1 Lachnospira sp. | reverse complement strand
AGAAGCACAGATTCAGGTTCAGATTGCATCCGAACAGAAGAATATCGAACTTGCTCAGAAGCAGGCAGAAAAGACCAAGGAATCACTTCGTGTCAGCGTTGTTGAACCAGCCAATGCGGATAAAGAGAAACAGATGGCAATCGCAGATGCTGAGAAATATCGTCAGATCGCAGAGGCACAGGCAAGAGCGGAGGCAAAGAAGGTAGAAGCACAGGCAGAGGCTGATGCAATTACATTAAAAGCACAGGCAAATGCAGATGCTATTGCAAAGACTGGTATTGCTGAAGCCGAAGCTACCAAGGCAAAGGGGCTTGCAGAAGCGGAAGCAATGGAGAAGAAGGCTGAAGCTTATGAGAAGTATGGTCAGGCCGCTATGATGGAAATGCTTGTAAAGGTACTTCCTCAGATGGCTGAGCAGGTTGCAAAACCACTTCAGAGCATTGATAAGGTTACAATTATCGATAGCGGTGAAGGAAGCACAGGCTCTGGTGTGGGTCAGATGGGCGGATATGTTCCATCCGTTCTTGCAAAGACAATCGAGTCTATTAAGGAAACAACAGGCTTTGATGTGACAGACGTTATGAAAGCAAGCACGATTCAGGCAAAGACTGACAGAAATGTGAAGGTTGAAGGAATGGAAGGCGTTTCCAATCTGACAATCAATAATGGGAAAGAAGAGCAGTAGTGTTCTTAAGTAAATGTATGGATATGCCACAGCATTGTAGAGATGCTGTGGCATATTTTTATGTGATATGTTATTATCTCTTTAAGAAAAAAGATAAGGAAAAGAAGAATATGAGTAAAAAGTATATTTTATTTGATTTGGATGGAACATTGACAGATTCAGGAGAAGGAATTATAAAGAGTGTTCAGTATGCGTTGGAATCAGTTGGAATTCATGAAGAGCATATGGATGTATTACATAGATATATAGGACCGCCACTTGATTTCAGCTTTGAAAAGTTTCATGGCATGACAGGGGATGATAACAAGGCTGTTGTTGCAAAGTATCGTCAACGCTATGGAGAGGTCGGCTTGTTTGAGAATAAAGTATATGATGGAATTATTGATGTGTTAAAGACACTACAGAAGCGTGGATATATTCTGGCGGTGGCAACCTGTAAACCGGAGAAATATATGGTTCCGATTTTGGAACATTTCAAGCTAACACCATATTTTACAGTGATGGTCGGCTGCGATTTAGAAGGTGGACAGCGCAGACATAAGCATGAGGTTATTGAGGAAGTGTTCCGTCAGTTGAATGAGAAGTTGAATGGTGGAGCTGAACTGACAGAAGAAGCTTTAGATGATATGAAAACAGAGGCGCTCATGGTGGGAGACCGTAATAATGATATTCTGGGTGCAAAGGAATGCCAGATCGAATCTCTGGGTGTGCGTTATGGTTATGCAGAGCCGGAGGAATTAGAGGATGCTGGTGCGGATTATATCGTAGATTCAGTGGTAGAAATCGTGGCAGCGATTGAGCAAATGTAAGATGGTTGGATATTTAATAAAAGAGACATAAGAGATATGAAATAATCGAAACTAGAATATGAATATACTGGAAGGATGGTAGAAGCGATGGTTACAGTTACATTAGGAAGTACAGGGATTAAGGTGAATAAGAATGGATTTGGCGCACTTCCAATCCAGAGAGTCAGTCATGAAGAATCAGCGTTGATCTTAAAGAAGGCATTCAAAGCAGGAATTACATTTTTTGATACCGCACGATTCTATTCTGATAGCGAGGAAAAGATTGGAGAAGCATTATCAGATGTAAGAAGCCAGCTTTTCATTGCAACAAAGACGGCAGCACAGCATGCAGATGCATTCTGGAAGGATTTAGAGACAAGCTTAGGATTACTGAAGACAGATTATATCGATATCTATCAGTTCCATAATCCATCCTTCTGTCCGAAGCCTGGTGATGGAACAGGACTTTATGAGGCTATGTTAGAAGCAAAGGCGCAGGGAAAGGTTCGTCATATTGGTATCACCAATCATCGCTTGAATGTGGCAAAGGAAGCCATAGAGTCGGGGCTTTATGAGACATTACAGTTCCCATTCAATTACTTGGCTACGAAGGAAGAGCATGAACTTGTTTCTATGTGTGCGGAGAAGAATATGGGATTTATGTCTATGAAGGCACTGTCAGGTGGATTGATTACCAATTCGAAGGTGGCATATGCTTATCAGGCAGAATACGATAATGTGCTTCCAATCTGGGGAATTCAGAAGGAGAGTGAATTGGATGAATTCATATCATACATATCTAATCCGCCAGTGATGGATGATGAAATCAAGGCAGTCATTGCACATGATCAGAAGGAACTGGCAGGTGGATTCTGTAGAGGATGTGGTTACTGTATGCCGACCTGTCCTGCTAAGATTCAGATTAATACCTGTGCAAGAATGTCCTTGTTGTTACGACGTTCTCCTTCGGAGATGCAGTTGACAGAAAAGGGACAGGCCATGATGAAGAAGATTGAAGACTGTATTCATTGTGGACAGTGTACGGCACACTGCCCTTATGGATTAGATACACCAAAGCTGTTGGAAGAGAATTATAAGGATTATATGGATGTATTGGCTGGCAAGGTGAAGGTGAATTAAAACCGATGGACTTATTGGAAAAATGAAGCTCAAGAGATAGTTACATAATATCTACAAAGCTACATGTAGGTTTTGTGAAAACAAATGGCTGAATTGGAGGAAAATGTTATGAGCGAATTAGAGGATCAGGAATTTGAAAAACAACTAGAAGGAGCGACAGGAGGCGACGGCCAAGGCACGCCGTCTCTTTCAAATGAATTCGACGGGATTCCAATGGAATTATTGATAAAGGGACCTCTTACAGAATGTGGAAAGACACATGAGCAAATAAAAAAATATATGGATGAATTTGATTCCAATGAGGAAAAACGGAAGAATAGGCTTGACTAAAAATATGCATCAAAGAGTAAGAGCAAGAATGAAAACGAGTAGTTCATTCTTGCTCTTTAAATATTCATCAATACATCTCAGTGGTGGACATTCCTTTTTCGCATGACTTAATGTTTTCGTGAAAATTAGCACTCACCTATTGACAGTGCTAACAACTCGTGATATAACACAATTAAGCAATTGTTATATTTAAAGTAGAACAGGAACTGCGATGCATAGTGGTTCATGAAATCGAAAAGAATAAGATTGCATTACAACTGAACATTTGACAGTGATGAGCTGTCAGCCGTAAGGAGGTAAGATTTATGAACATTAACAAGTTTACACAAAAGTCCATAGAAGCAGTCAATCAGTGTGAGAAGATTGCTTATGACTATGGGAATCAGGAGATTGATCAGGAACATTTTCTTTATAGCCTGATGACGATTGAGGATAGTTTGATTGCCAATCTCATTGAGAAGATGCAGATTAACAAGGATACATTTATTAATAATATAGAGACATTGCTTTCACAGAAGAATAAGGTGTCAGGGAATGTACAGCTTTATGTGAGCAATGATTTGAATAAGGTTTTGGTAAATGCAGAGGATGAAGCCAAGAGAATGGGCGATGCCTATGTTTCGGTGGAACATCTGATGCTTGCGATGATTGCTGCGCCAAATAAGGGAATCAAGCAGCTTTTTAAAACATATGGAATTACAAGAGATGCATTTTTAGCAGTATTGGCAACGGTCAGAGGAAATCAGACGGTTACGTCAGATAATCCGGAAGCTACTTATGATACATTGGCGAAGTATGCACAGGATTTGGTAGAGAAGGCGAAGGATGGCAAGATGGATCCGGTTATCGGCAGAGATAATGAGATTCGAAATGTAATCCGTATTCTTTCAAGAAAGACTAAGAACAATCCTGTATTGATTGGTGAGCCAGGTGTTGGTAAGACCGCCGTTGTAGAAGGATTAGCACAGCGTATTGTGCGTGGTGATGTTCCGGAAGGATTGAAGGACAAGAAGCTGTTTGCACTGGATATGGGTGCATTGGTAGCAGGAGCAAAGTATCGTGGTGAGTTTGAGGAACGTCTAAAGGCGGTTCTGGATGAAGTAAAGAAATCAGAAGGACAGATTATTCTGTTTATTGATGAGATTCATACCATCGTTGGAGCTGGTAAGACAGAGGGCTCTATGGATGCTGGTAATATGTTAAAGCCAATGCTTGCCCGTGGTGAATTACACTGTATTGGTGCAACCACATTGGATGAGCATCGTCAGTATATTGAAAAAGACCCTGCATTGGAGCGTCGTTTTCAGCCGGTTATGGTGGATGAACCAACCGTGGAGGATACGATTTCAATTCTGCGAGGATTAAAGGATCGTTACGAAGTATATCATGGGGTAAAGATTACAGATGGGGCATTGGTTTCAGCTGCTACGTTATCTGATCGATACATTTCTGAGAGATTTCTGCCAGATAAGGCAATCGATTTGGTAGATGAGGCTTGTGCCATGATTAAGACAGAACTGGATTCTATGCCGGCAGAATTGGATGAGATGCAGCGTAAGATTATGCAAATGGAAATCGAGGAGCAGGCACTTAAGAAGGAAACGGATCACTTAAGTCAGGAGCGTTTGGCAGATTTGCAGAAAGAGTTATCAGAGCTACGTTCGGATTTTAAGCAGCAGAAGGCAAAGTGGGACAATGAGAAATCTTCTGTTGATAAGATTAGTAAAATCAAGGAAGAATTAGAACAGGTCAACAATGAGATTGAACAGGCAAAGAGAAATTATGATTTGAATAAGGCAGCAGAGCTTCAGTATGGAAAGCTGCCAGATGTACAGAAGAGACTTCAGGAAGCTGAAGATGCTGTGCAGCATAAGGATATGAGCTTAGTTCATGAGAATGTCACTGAGGAAGAAATTGCGAAGATCATTTCTAGATGGACAGGAATTCCAGTTGCAAAGCTGAGTGAATCGGAACGTTCTAAGACATTGAACCTAGATACGCTTCTTCATAAACGTGTGGTTGGACAGGACGAAGGTGTGACCAAGGTAACAGAAGCAATTATTCGTTCAAAGGCAGGGATTAAAGATCCAAGTAAGCCAATCGGTTCCTTTATGTTCCTAGGACCAACAGGTGTTGGTAAGACAGAGCTTGCAAAGGCATTGGCGGAAAGTTTGTTTGATGATGAGAGCAATATCGTTCGTCTTGATATGTCGGAATATATGGAGAAGTATTCTGTGTCTAGATTGATTGGTGCGCCTCCAGGATATGTAGGATATGATGAAGGTGGACAGTTAACTGAAGCAGTCAGAAGAAAGCCATACTCAGTTGTTCTATTTGATGAAGTGGAAAAGGCGCATCCAGATGTATTTAATGTATTATTACAGGTTCTGGATGATGGTCGAATTACGGATTCTCAGGGAAGAACTGTGGATTTCAAGAATACCATTATTATTATGACTAGTAATATCGGTTCCAGTTATCTGTTGGAAGGGATTGATGAGAATGGCACGATTAAGTCGGAAGCAGAGAATATGGTGATGGAGGAATTAAGGAATCACTTTAGACCTGAATTCTTGAATCGACTGGATGAGATTATTATGTTTAAGCCATTAACGAGAGCAAATATTGGTAATATTATCAATCTTCTGGTTGCTGACGTGAATAAGAGACTGGCAGACAAGGAGTTAACAGTCAGTTTGACTGACACAGCAAAGGATTTTGTGGTAGAGCATGGATTTGATCCTGCTTATGGCGCAAGACCGTTGAAGCGTTATGTACAGAAAACAGTGGAGACATTGGCTGCAAAGCTGATTCTTGGCGGCAATATTGATACAGGCGATACAATTGTGATTGATGTGAAGGATGGAAAGCTGGAAGCAGTAGCACAGAAGTAAAGTAAAATGAAATAAAGAACTAAAAAGGTCAAATCAGCTGTCATAATTAAGACAATTGATTTGACCTTTTTTAGCAAAATGCAAAATCTACCGGATGAATCATGTTTTGAACAGACATGATTATATAAATCGATTCTCGTTCTTGTCGTATTCGTAATCAATAGAACGCAATTTTTCAGTAATGATGTGCTCGTCCACAATGTATGCTTTACAGAATTCTGTCAGGCTTGAATAGTGGTCACGGAGCTGTGTATTGGTAAAACTTAAGAGCATCACTGGATCTTTTGGTAACTGTGGCATAATTGAATTCTCCATTCTTTTAGTATATGATGCCAGGGTCAAAATTACTCTTGACATCAATATAAAATGTATTTTCACATTTCTTTTTTATTTTTTTATTTTTGTATAAATGATAATTTCTTATCAAGCTATATATATTTTACTCTTTATTTTTCATCTGTAAATTAGTCAAAATAATGAAATGTTCCAATTAATGAGTGGATTTTTTGTTATATTTCATAAAATATGTTATCTAAAATTTCAATAATCTGCGGATTTTTCATATTATACATTGATGATGTTTTCATGGTATAGTAAAATAAGAAACAGAAGTACGAAGAAATAAGAATAGGTTTAGAGAAACAGAAGCACGTAGATATTAGTATAGATACAGAGAAATAGAAACAAGAAAGAATGGAGCAGCACATCATGAAAACAGTCATATATACGATGACACATAAAAAGTTCGACGAACCAGCAGATCCAATGTATGTACCACTACAGGTAGGAGCAGCAGTGCACCCCTCACTTGGATATTTAGAAGATAACACAGGAGACAATATTTCCAAGCAGAACTGCTATTACAGTGAATTAACTGGAATGTACTGGGTATGGAAGAATGTTCATGATGTTGATTACGTGGGGATTTGTCACTACAGAAGATATTTATTGAATAAGAATGATGTGATGTTTACTGCATCAGAAATAGAAGAATTGATGCAGCATTATGATATTATTACAACAAAGAAGCTGGAATTGAATTTCTCATATCATTATGGCTTTGGTGAAAATCATAACATAGAGGATCTGGATGAAACAGAACGTGTGATTCATGAGCTTTATCCAGCATATTCAGCGGATTTTCATAGGCTTGTGAACCAGAAGCATACGTATTTTGGAAACATCTGTATTATGCGAAAAAAGGATTATGATGCATACTGTAAGTGGCTATTTCATATATTTTTCGAACTACGTCCGAGATTACACTTGAGTGGGTATGATGATTACCATAAGCGTGTATTTGGATTTATATCTGAATTCTTGTTGTATGTATGGGTGAAGCATCATAAGATGAAGGCCTATGAATGCAAGGTGGGAATGACCGGAGAAAAGGTCGAGACCAAGGAAGTCAAGGAAAAGTTAAGAGAGTACTTCTTCAATAAAGATATTGATGGGGCAAAGACTTATTTTCGAAAATGTTTAGACGGTCGTCCAGACATTCTTATGGAAGCATCTGATGTGAATGGGGATTTACGGGTATCTATGCAGATGATTTCTACTGCGGAACATGAGCTGGAACGCTACGGGCATTCATATGTAGATTCCAACAATGATTATAGAGTTTTACTGCGGCTGTTCAAGCTGTTGAACAGTATTGTGGTCAGATATAATAATGGAACAGAAACAGCGGAGGATGTAGAATTACTGAAGGGGATTAAACCGTCCAGTGTTGTCATAGAAATTGCAGCAACGATTTTCTGCAAGGATGAGGAACATTATAATCATGTGGTGATAGGGATGTCTCACGATATAGCAAGAAGGTAAAAGGATTAGTGAACCATTACACAGGTGTTGGAATAGATTAGAGAAGAAGACTTGAGGAGAAGATTAGAGAAGAAGATTAGAAAAAAATAGACAAAAAGATTAGAGAAGAAAGAAGGTAATAGTATGTCAGTTCAGGATTATATGAGTGCAGCAAAGCTAGGAAAGAAACAGTATCATGCATGCATGAATAAAGGAAAGTATCCATATCTGCCGGTACTTGAGAATATTATGGAAGGCAAGGAAATTGATTCGGAGGTCAGTCTTGGTGAAGGGCAAATTCCATTAAGACTAGTGGTAGGAACCTGTAACTTTGGACGAACCAATGCATTTGCAGATAATTTTATGCCAATTCTGGAATGGGGAACAGAATTCTCAGCAAAGTGGGCGAGCCTTAGTGATAGTCAAGTGAATGAAGGAATACATGATCCAATTAAGGTTTATGAATACATGAATAAATTCTACGTGCTGGAAGGAAACAAGCGTGTCAGTGTTCTAAAGTACTTCAAAGCGGTGACGATTAATGCGGAAGTAATTCGAAAGATTCCGAAGAAATCAGATGATCCAGATGTAAAGATCTACTATGAATTTATGGATTTTTATAAATGTACGAAGATGAATGACATTTATTTCAGTCAGCCGGGAAACTTTAGCACATTGATGGAGTTGGTGGGAATCAAGCCGGGCGTCCTAATGGATGAGGATGATAAAATGGACTTTGCGTCCAGTTTCCTGAACTTTAGAAATGCTTATGAGATGCGTGGAGGAGAGAAATTCGACTTCCCTGTTGGAGATGCATATCTTCGATTTATTCATATTCATGGATATGAAACAGTACGACATATGTCATTACCAGAGATGAATGCCAATGTGAGGAAGACCTGGGCTGAATTTGAACTGTTGTCAGAGAATAGTGTTGTGGACTTGAAGATGAATCCGGCAGCAATTCCTGAGCAGAAGAGAAGTATTTTAAGTTATCTGCTTCCGATTCCAGAGAATGATGATAAGAAACTGAAGGTGGGATTTATCTATGAGAATTCACCGCAGACGTCGGAGTGGTGTTATGCACATGAACTTGGAAGACAATATATTGATGATACATTTGGTAATCAGATTGAGACAATCAGTATGACGGATGTGACACCGGAAAAGGATGATTCGGCTGCAATTGAGAAGATGATTCAGAACGATGCAGATCTAATATTTGTTACCTCTCCGGCAATGATTATGGCAAGCTTGAAGCAGGCCATTGCACATCCGGATGTGAAGATCCTGACATGTTCACTGAATACTTCACATAAGTATATTCGAACTTATTATGCAAGAATGTATGAGGCAAAGTTCTTAAGTGGTATGTTGGCAGGAGTGCTGTCAGAATGTAATAAGATAGGATATGTGGCAAGCTATCCTGTTTATGGAATGGTGGCGAACATCAATGCATTTGCCATGGGAGCAAAGTTCGTGAATCCGAAGGCAAAGATATATCTACAGTGGTCGTCAGTGAAAGACAATCATATTGAAGAATTTTTTGAAAAAGAGAATATCAAGTATGTTTCAGATCAGGACATGATTACACCTGAGAATTCATCAAGGAAATTTGGCTTATATAACAGCGAAGATGGAGATACCAAGCATATTGCCATGCCTGTATGGCATTGGGGCGTGTTCTATGAGAAGCTGATTCAGAGTATTCTTAGTGGCTCCTGGAAAAAGGAAGAGGATTCTGATAATGTGAAAGCGCTGAATTACTGGTGGGGGATGTCAGCAGGCGTAGTTGATATTATCACGTCTGGCAGCATTCCTAAGGAGACAGCTAGACTGGTAGAAATGTTTCATCAGCAGATTATTGAAGGAAAGTTTAATCCTTTTGAAGACGAAATTAAAGATCAGCATGGGAAACGTAGAAACAGCGATGGAAAGACCATGTCTCCAGAAGAGATTATCACAATGGATTGGTTGATGGAAAATGTTGTAGGTGAGATTCCATCCTTCGATCAGTTAGAAGAACAGGCAAAAGCAATCGTGGAAACACAGGGAATTATTGATGTGACAGATAGGGATACAAAATAAATACGTATAGCATTTCAATCTGAATTACGAATGAGTGACAAGTTCACAGATGCAATTCGAAAAGAAATGGATGTACGAGGTTTGGGATAAGGGAAACGATATGAAAATACTTGTATTAGCGGATGTTGAATCAAAATATCTGTGGGATTATTTTGAAAAGGAAAAATTAGAAGGGATAGATCTGATATTATCATGTGGTGATTTGAAGCCACAATATCTGTCATTTCTAGCGTCATTTACCAGAGCACCGGTACTGTATGTCAGAGGAAATCATGACGATTGCTATGAGCAGACTCCCCCAGATGGTTGTGTCTGCATAGAGGATAAAATCTATGTTCATGAGGGAATAAGAATTATGGGGCTGGGAGGTTCTGTGCGTTATAAGCAGGGAATCAATCAGTATTCACAAGAGGAGATGAACCATAGAGTACAGAGGATGTGGTTTGGATTATGGCGTAAAAAGGGTATTGATATTCTACTGACGCATTCTCCTGCGGCAGGAATTTGCGATGGAATGGATCATGCACATCAGGGATTTACCGCATTTAATCATGTGATAGACAAATATCATCCAAAGTATTTTATTCATGG
This sequence comes from Lachnospira sp., assembly GCA_028693195.1. GTDB lineage: Bacteria > Bacillota > Clostridia > Lachnospirales > Lachnospiraceae > Lachnospira. The sequence continues at coordinate 4,199 of JAQUVV010000046.1, read as the reverse complement.
ACATATTCATAAGAATTATCAATCAAACTTTGTAAGAGAGCAAAAGCATGGGGATACAACGATTGTGAATGGCTACGATCGCTATGTGATTGAATATAATTAGATGATTTCTGGATTTTCTTTAAAAAAATAAAGAAAAGGGTTGCATTCTATAATTTAATATGCTAATATCCTTGAAAAGGAAAAAGACAAATGTCCGTCACACAAAGACAGATGAGGGGATTTGTTTTTGAAAGATATCAATAGGTTGACATGAGAATACAGAAGTATGTCAACGAAAGACATGTGATATCGAAAGAAAGATAAAGGGAGAATGAGAAATGAGTGAGAAGTTAAGAGTTGGTATCCTTGGTGGAACAGGTATGGTTGGACAGAGATTTATTACATTGCTTGAGAATCATCCTTGGTTTGAGGTTGTTTTAGTAGCAGCAAGTGGTCGTTCAGCAGGAAGACTTTATGAAGAAGCAGTAGAAGGCCGTTGGAAGATGACAACAGAGATGCCTGAATTCGTTAAGAAGATGACTGTTTATGATATGGATAAGGATTTTGATACAATCGTATCAAAGGTTGATTTCGTATTCTGTGCAGTGAATATGCCTAAGGATGAAATCAAGGCATTAGAAGAGAAGTATGCAAAGGCTGAGGTTCCAGTTGTTTCTAACAACAGTGCAAACCGTTGGACACCAGATGTTCCTATGGTTGTTCCAGAAATCAATCCAGAGCATCTTGAAGTAATTGAAGCGCAGAAGAAGAGACTTGGTACAAAGCGTGGATTTATCTGTGTGAAGCCAAACTGTTCAATTCAGAGTTATACACCAGCATTAAATGCATTAAAGGAATTCGGTCCTAAGCTTGTAGTTGCTACAACATACCAGGCAATTTCAGGGGCAGGTAAGACATTTGAGCAGTGGCCAGAGATGGTAGGAAATATCATTCCTTACATCGGTGGTGAGGAAGAGAAGAGTGAGAAGGAGCCATTAAGACTCTGGGGTAAGATTGTTGATGGACAGATCGTTCCTGCAACAGAACCAGTGATTACATGTCAGTGTATCAGAGTTCCAGTTCTTAACGGACATACAGCTGCTGTATTCGTGAACTTCGAGAAGAAGCCAACAAAGGAGCAGATTATTGAAAAGTGGAGAAACTTTAAGGGACTTCCTCAGGAATTAGACCTTCCAAGTGCTCCAGCACAGTTTATTCAGTATTGTGAAGAGGATAATCGTCCACAGGTTGCACTTGATGTTGATTACGAGAACGGAATGGGAATTTCTCTTGGACGTTTAAGAGAAGACAGCGTATTTGATTATAAGTTTGTAGGTCTTTCACATAATACATTAAGAGGTGCAGCAGGCGGAGCTGTTCTGATTGCTGAATTATTAAAGGCTCAGGGATATATCACAGCGAAGGAAGACTAATGGTTGATATTTTTCCAAATCAATGTACTTGATAATGTACTTGAGTAAGAGAATTAGATAGAGAATAAGTAGTTTCTATATTAATGAAATAATTTAAAGCATATGAAGCAGGTAGTTATCATATTTCCTTAGAGGAATATTGATAATATACTTGCTTCATTTTCTTTTTTGCGTTAAAATTAAACGATGATTTAACCTCACGGGTTGAGGTTAAATAGTGAGAAATTGAATAAGATTTTTTCACAATATGCATAAGTAATACATATATAAGGATATTACTTATGAGTATATCACTGGGATAAGGGGAGTAGAAAGTGAAGGAACAACATTTTTATGCAATGCTTTCAAGGATGAAGTACATCAACCGTTGGGGATTGATGAGAAATACGCGCAGTGAGAATCTGTGTGAACACAGCCTTGAGGTAGCATTTATTGCGCATGCACTGGGGATTATTAATAATGAGATATATCATGGGAATGTAGATGCGGAACGGCTTGCCATACTTGGAATGTATCATGATGTGACCGAGATTATCACAGGGGATATGCCAACACCAGTGAAGTATTACAGTGCTGTGATTCGAAATGCATATAAAGAAGTGGAAAATGTAGCAGAGACAGAGATGCTTTCCGGAATTCCTGAGGAGTTGCGAGATAGATACCGTGGGTTGATGCTTGAAACAAATGAAGAGGAACAGTTGTGGCATTATGTGAAAGCAGCAGACAAGCTTTCTGCGTATATTAAATGTCTGGAAGAGGGAAGAACAGGAAATACAGATTTTGCAGATGCGGAGAGAACGATTAAGAAGTCTATTGATGAGATGCATTTACCGGAAGTGGATTATTATGTAGAAAAATTCATTCCAGCATATATGTTGACATTAGATGAATCAGGGGAATAGGGGAAGAACATGTTATTAGGAAGAACAGCGGAAATTACAGCATTAGAGGAAAGCTACACAAGTGAACGGAATACGTTAACAATTCTGTATGGGAGAAGCAGTATTGGAAAGACAGCATTGATCAGGCAGTTTATTCAGGATAAGAACTGTTTTTACTATTCTGCAGTACAAGCATCAGATAAGGAACAGAAGGCATTATTTCAAAATGAGATGAAACGCCAGGGACTGTTGACAAATCAGGAACAGAAGGACATACAGGAAAAAGCTCAGAATGAAAGTGAAATTTTCAGCTATCAGGTTATGTTAAAAGAAATCATGAACATGGATTCTTCTGTGAAACTGATCGTGATAGAGGAATTTCAGAATATTATAAAGAATAATAAGGAATTCATGTCTGTCATCGCAGAGATGATGAAGGATACATATAACAATGCGCATGTGATGATTATTTGCACCAGTTCATCTATTAGCTGGATTGAGAATAGCATGGTTTCTGCAATCGGAAGTAACGCATTGGCAATTACTGCATTTATTAAGTTAAAGGAACTTTCATTCGTAGATACCGTTAGAATGTTTCCCAATTATTCTGTCCCAGACAGTATGATTGTCTATGCAATTACAGGTGGTGTACCTGGATATATGCGCCAGTTCTCAGAAAAACTATCAATCAAAGAAAATATCTGCCAGAATATATTGACACAGGGAAAGCTGCTTAATCGTGCAGGAAGTGAATTCGTAAAGGAAGAATTAAGAGAAACTTCACTTTATAATACGATTCTTTACTGTATTGCAGGTGGAGAATATAAGTTAAATGAGCTTCATGCACACACAGGATTTGGAAGAGATAAGATTAGTGTATATCTGAAGAATTTGATTGAACGAGAAATTGTGGATAAGATTTTTTCTTATGACATCGGTGGCAAGGAGTATACGAAAAAAGGATTATACCGGATTAAGTCTGCATATACAGAGTTTTGGTTTCGTTATATTTATGGGAATGAGTCTGCGCTGGCAATGATGAATCCAGAGGAATTCTATGATACATATATTGCAGATTCCATTGATGCATTTGCTGCAGAAACATTTATTAAGGTAGGAACGGAGTTCATAGAACTGTTGAACACCATGGGCAAGCTGGAAATCAAGATTGACCGTAGAGGCAGATGGTGGGGCAAGAATGGTAATATTGATATGATTGCCTGTGACGAGAATGATCATTATGTAGTTGGAAAATGTAACTGGATGACAGATGTATTCACATTTTCTATGTTTGAAGAGCTGATGTATCAGGTGAATCTTGCTGGAATCGGCAAGGATTACATTTATCTGTTCTCAAAGGAGACTTTCGATGAGGAATTAAAGAGCTTTGCGGCAGAGAATACGAATGTAAAGCTAATCAGCTTGAATGACTTGTAATGGCTCATATTCGGATATATAATTTAGAATTATGATTCAGAATAGTGATTCCGAATCGTATAGAGCTTCCAGGGATTGTTGAATATGATTCTGGAATGTAGAACAGAAATAGATAAGAATGGAGATTGATATGGGAAAATCCGTATTTATCGCGGAAAAACCAAGTGTTGCGCAGGAATTCGCCAAGGCATTACATACGAATTTCTCAAGAAGAGATGGATTTTTAGAGGCAGAGGATTATATTGTGACCTGGTGTGTAGGACATCTGGTTACGATGAGTTATCCAGAAGTTTATGATCCGAATCTGAAGCGATGGAGTTTTGATACACTTCCTTTTTTACCAAAGGAATTTAAGTATGAAGTGATACCTGCTGTAGAAAAGCAGTTTAATATTGTAAAGGGACTTTTGAATAGAGAAGATGTGGAAACAATCTATGTCTGTACCGATTCAGGACGTGAGGGAGAG
>JAQUVV010000286.1 GCA_028693195.1 Lachnospira sp. | reverse complement strand
AAAAGGATCGTATTACTGTGTTAATGCATGTAGATGATTTTATGCGTGAAACAGATCAATTGATTAAGGAAACTAATGAAAATTATGTGATGATTATCATAGATGTAAGTAACTTCAGATATTTCAATGATTTTTATGGGATTTCAGTTGGGGATGAATTCTTAAGAGAAATGGCACATTTTTTCTGTATTGATAACTCGAACTGTGTGTTGGCATGCAGGACAGGAAGTGATCAGTTCCGCATGCTTATTAATCTCAATCATAGATCAAGAGAAGAAGAGGTTGCATATATTGAGAAGAAGAACTATGAATTCGAAGCAGTGTGTGCAGGTAAATATCCGAAGGTATTCCTGCATGTATATACAGGGGTGTACTTCTTGACGGAAGAAGTGACAGACAGTAGACAGGCTGTTGATCGGGCACATATGGCAAAGAAAGCTGCCAAAGGAAATTTTAATATCAAATGCAGTGTGTACTCTGAAAAACTTTTTCATGATAAAATTGAAGATATGAAAGTGTCACGAATGTTTGAAAGTGCTTGTGACAGTGGAAGATTATTAGTATATTTACAGCCAAAGTACAGCTCGTCAAGAAATGTTATGATTGGAGCAGAGGCGCTTGCAAGAATACAGGCAGAGGATGGTACAATTATTTCACCGGGGAAATTTGTCCCTAATATCGAGCGAAATGGTATGGTTACAAAGCTGGATGGAATTATGCTGGAAAAGGTATTTCAGATTCAGAGACGACTGGTTGAGGAAGGAAAAGAAATTGTCCCAATCTCTGTGAATATATCAAGTATGGGATTCAGTAATGTACACTTTTCTGATAAAGTATTGGCATTTGCAAAGTTGTATAATATTCCACACCATATGATTGAACTTGAAATTACAGAAAGTACATTGATTGAAGGAATTGAGGATGTGGAGGAGAATGTCAAGCAATTAAGAGCACAGGGATTTCGAATCAGCGTGGATGATTTCGGCTCAGGATATTCTTCCCTCAATCAGATTGCCTCTATTCCGGCAGATGTAATTAAGCTGGATGGAATATTTGCTAGAAAAGGGATTAAATCTGTAAAGGGAAGAAAGGTAACAAAGGCAATTATCGAGATGCTCACTGCAGTAGATTTTGAAGTGATCTGTGAAGGTGTTGAGACAAAAGAGGAGTGCAATATTATCAATTCATATGGTTGTGATGAGATACAAGGATTCTTATATGCCAAACCTCAACCGTGGGAAGAAGTGTTTCATATAAAGTAAGGATTTTAAAAATTGTGTTTCTTCTTCAATATGATGAAGTTTATGATGCTTTGTATTAGGGAATGTTTTTGAATAAAATGAAAAACATAATAAAAGTATGAATTTTGTGTGAAGTAAAATAATGTGGAAAAATGTCTAAATAATACCAAAAAGAAAATGCATTGTCAGATAAATCCTGACAATGCATTTTCTTTGCTTTTCAAACTATATTATTAGAAATGTAAAATATATTTAGGAAACTTGTTTTATCTTTTTTGTTTACTTCACTGTGATGTAATATAGATTTTACATTCTACTGGTATATTACTATTCGCGGGCAAAAGGAGAACGAAGATTCATGGATTGATGGGAATCAATCTATGGGATGGAATCGTTACTTCTGAAGCTGCAAATAAAATATGAAGGTGGAGAATCATGAGCAGAACAAGAAGAAAGAAGAAATGTAAACAGGTGATTACGAGTGCGCTTGTCGCAGGAATGGCACTGACAAGCGCAGCAATGCCCGTACTGGCAGCGGAGAAAGCAAATCCGATTGCAGCAGTAGAGGCAGATTATGGGTATTATGTGGATACTTATGAAAAGAACGATGGTAATCTAGGTGCCCCTGCATTTACATTAGATAATCCGTCCATTGGTGTTTTATCAGAGATGTTGAAATATTACACTCCAGGTACAGCATGGAATAATGGTACAATACTAAATCAGGCTATTCATGATATGAATATGAATCAGACAAAGGCGATTGTAACTAACAGTACTGACGTACAGAAAAAGCTGGCATACCTAGATGATAGACGTCATCAGAGCTACAGTATGATTTCCGGATTAGGGGTATATACTGACGAGTTTATTAAGGGGACAAACGCAGGCACTTCGATTTCTGATGAAATCCCAGCAGATGCCACTGAAAAATCTTACAGTGATGCTGGAAATGAGAAGGGAAGCTGGGCAGAAGTAGATTCTACCTATGGTGATGTGATTAATCTGGTCAACACGGTTCGTAATGGTGCAGCAAGTTCTAATCAGGCGAAGGCTTACTATAAATATATGAGACCATTCCGTTGGTTAATCGAAGATAATACAGAAGGCTGGACAAAGAAAGCAGATGCTGCAAACCAGGATAATATCGTTATTCCAACATTAAAGCCATGCATTAAGGCAAAGGAAAAGGTAGACAGCGACGGAGGCTTTAATAGTGGACATACTAATGCAGCATATCTTGCGGCAATTTCTATGGCATATGCAGTTCCTGAACAGTATCAACAGGAGATTTTGCGTGCATCTGAGTTAGGAAACAGCCGTATTGTAGCTGGCATGCATTCTTGTCTTGACGTCATTGGTGGACGTATGACAGCGACAGCAATTGCAGCATCAAATCTGTATGATTCTAAAAATGCAGATGTGAAGACCAAGGCAATTGCAGCTGGACAGAAGCTGACAGCAACAAAAGAGGCACCAGAGTATACTTATGAGCAGTATCAGGCAGACAAGGCAACTTATCTTGAAAGAATGACTTATGGCATCAAGGAGAGAAATGCAGATACAACCAAAGCAATGGTAGTTCCAAAGGGTGCAGAGGTTCTGTTAGAGTCTAGACTTCCATACTTGGATGCTGATCAGAGAAGATATGTGTTATATTCAACTGGAATTTCATCAGGCTATGCAATTACAGATGACAAGGAAGGCTGGGGAAGATTGAACCTTTTTGAAGCTGCCAGCGGTTATGGTGCATTTGTAACAGACGTAACTGTGAACATGGATGCATCAAAGGGTGGATTCAATGCAAGTGATAACTGGATGAACGATATTGATGGAACAGGTTCATTAACAAAAGCAGGAACAGGTACATTGAAGTTGTCTGGTAATAATGCATATTCAGGAAATACAACTGTTAAGGATGG